>NZ_LXQB01000011.1 GCF_004421185.1 Methylacidiphilum sp. Yel
TTTTATTGGATTTCAATTGTTCTTTTCTGTTCATACATAATTATACTACACATAGCTATAATTTATCGCCTTATATCCCCATGCCTGAAGGCAGGGGCATTACGGCGATGGATGGTAAAAGAGGATCCAGCTGCCCATCCTGAGGTTCTGTGTGCGCCGCGCTGCCGCAATGAACTCTTGCACAGGACCGAGGAAGAAGACCAGAAAGGCCGGATTCGGTAGCGCATCGGCAATGGCTGTCGAAATAGAGAGGTGCTGCTCCAAGGGATGGTCTGGTTGTCGAGTATCCGCGGGAAGCACATGTATCCACATCTTCAGGCTCGTCTTTTTCGCAAGCTCCTCGTATAAAAGCCGCCAAATGTGGAAGTACAGGCGTTTCTCTTTGTCTGATTGGGCCGCTAGCTGATTCACCAAGAGCTGGAGAATGTGCTGGCCTGCTTTTTCCTGCACTTCCTCATCCAGTTGCTGCAGATTTTGAGTGGGTAGTGACACGGGTTGAGCTTGGGCCTCTGCCGATAGGGGATGAGTGAGGGTGGGAGTCACCCGGTCCCAGTAGGCCTCGGTCTTCTCAGGGAAATTCACCCGGTCAGCGGGCGAACGATAAGGTCGGTCTTCGTCGCCAGGTTTTTTTCTTCATCAGCATTGGCCGGACGCCCCAACACAATCTGCTGTAATGCTTCGGCAAGCTGGACATGGGGAGTATGAAACACCGACCGCAAGACCAGTGCCTTCCCCGGCGGGTCATGCAGAAAGGCGACGATTTTACGCGTCCACTTGGTTACCATCCCGTTACCTCCATCACAGGGCGAAATTCTTCCTTAGAACTAACTTCTTGGATGAAGTCATCAATCAAGGACAGATCCGGATAGACGGGCGGTTCTTGTCGCTCCAGCTTAAGCTTTTCGTGTTCTTCCAAAAGCTGAGCTTGGAAGAATGCCAGGACTAATGCATATTTCCTATTAGATAGACGGGTCATATGGATAAAGAGGAGAGAAGCCCGGCGATGATGACGCTCTCCTACCGAGGTCACTTTGGCTCCATTACGTAAGAACACAATGGGCAATCCAAATGCCGCCCGCTCAACCGGCTGACGCCGCTTCCGGAACTGTTGGATCTGCTGGCCTGTCAAACATAACTACATCCTAAACGGTGGGCTTCTCTGGTGCGGAAAGTGCGGGAACGAGATGGAAGGGCGCTCTGGAACCGGGGCCAGGGGTGTGAGGTATTATTACTACACTTGCAAGAACAAAGAATGCAAGTTCAAGCTGCCTGCAGATGAAATCGAGGGAGTTATCCTAACAAGAATTAGAGAGCTCTCCACCAAAAAAGACATCATGGAGAGCATCATTAGCTCCACCAACGAAAAATTGCCGAAGGAACTCCTGGAGTTGAAAGAGCAAAAAACACTCCTCCAGAAGGAGCTTACAGAAACAAGAATTTTGCCGATGGCATTATGAATAAGTGGGCATCCCTGGCAAGCGAGGACAGCAGTCTTTTCCTCAAAGAGAAACTGGATCAGTTAGGCAAAAGAAGAAAGGAGATTGAAACTGGCATCCAGGCGTTAGAAGCGACGATCAAGGAAATAGAAAAGAAGTCCGCCACTCAAGAATTAGTGATGCCTGCCTTGAATAAATTTCCGGATGTCTTTGAGCACACCCAGCCTTATCAACAGAAAGAACTCTTGAGACTTGTCTTCCATAAGACCATCCTTACCCCAGACAGCATAAAATTAGCCCTATTCGGGTCCACCAGAAATAGGACTACTTTCTTTATGTGAATCTGAGATACGCTCTCAGACACCAATCTGGCTGCCCGGCATGGACTCGAACCATGACTAAAGGCTCCAAAGACCTCTGTGCTACCATTACACCACCGGGCAATACAGCTCTATTTTTCTCTACGAGCCTGGTTGCTTCTTTATTCTCCTTGGCTACGAGAATACCCCTCCATCCCATTAAAAGTATACAATAACTCTGTTTTAGTGAATTCCAATCCGATTTTCTGGATTCGATCCAAAAGTCTAACAACATCACCATGAGAAATGGTTGAATTGTTTTCTTTATTTTTAATAAAACGGCATTGATAGGGACCAGCCAGCAAAGCTTCCTCAAAGCAAGCAGGCCATACTGACATTCCTCTATTTGCAATCGATTCCAAAATAAATGGATCAGAACAGCCTCTTAAATGGTCCGCTAATTGAGCAGGATGAAGAGGATATTCAACAAAAACATCTACTCCAACTAGCTCTTTCCTCTCTTGAGGGAGAACAATAGAAAAATTTGTTTTAGGATTTTCTTTAAATTTAGTGGAACAAAAAGGTTTTAAAACCTCCGGTTCTTTCCCTAAATTTTGGATAATTTGATCGGAAAATTCTTTTGTGCCAACTTTTTTTCTACTAACCCCTTCTCTAAAAATGTCATAGGTATGAATTCCTTCTTCAATCGTCCGAAGCCATGCATTGTATACCCTATCGGCAACAGAATTTTGTCCAATATGGACAAGCATTTGAACAGCAGCTAAAAGAAGACCTGAAGGATTTGCTACATTCTGTCCAGCTCTCCTCGGTGCAGAACCATGTATAGCTTCAAACATAGAATATCGCATTCCTATATTGGCAGAGGAACCCAGACCAACAGAACCAGCAATCTGAACAGCTACATCTGAAAGAATGTCTCCGTAGAGATTAGCAAGGACGATAACATCAAAGGATTCTGGGCTATCAGCAAGTTTAGCCGAGCCAATATCAATGATCCAATGTTCCTTTTCGATCTCGGGATATTCTTTCCCCACCCTTTCGAACACCTTATGAAACATGCCATCGGTTATCTTTAATATATTATCCTTTGTAAAACAGCTTACTTTCTTTCTCCCAAAACAACGGGCATATTCAAAAGCATAACGAATAATTCGTTCTGTTCCTTGAAAAGACAAAATCTTCAGCGCCTGATACGAATCGAGACTTTGTCTGTGTTCTATTCCACTATAAAGATCCTCTTCGTTTTCTCGAATGATTACTAAGTCAAGCTTAGGATGTTTTGTAAATACAAAGGGATGATAAGCAATGCAAGGCCGTACATTTGCAAAAAGTCCTAAGGCTTTTCTAAAAGTAACATTTAAGCTCTTAAAGCCTCCTCCCTGAGGAGTTGTAATGGGTGCCTTTAAAAAAACTTTTGTTCGTTTAAGGCTTTCCCAAGCTGCAGGATCAATTCCGGTGGGATTCCCTTGCATATAAATTTTTTGACCGATCTCAATGGTCTCGATTTCTAGCTCAGCCCCAGCCGCTAAAATCACTTTTAATGTGGCTTCCATAATTTCGGGGCCAATTCCATCTCCATAAGCTACAGTGATTGGTACTTTTTTCATTTTTTGTAGAATTTGTTAAATTAATTAATTTATTTTATTTTTTTATCCTTATTAAATGCCACATGTCAATTAGCTAGATACTTAATTACCCACCATCGAGATTGTCCACCCGTTGCAGAAGAGAGACCGACTAAAACAGGAGCAGCAATAAAAAAACCAGGACCTGTCGCTGCAGTTGCCCCATAAGCTCCTGCAACCCATATAGCTTGTCCAGCAGCCGAGCCTAATGCAGCAGTTGCACCACCTGGCAGTATCCCATAAGCCTGATATTCCAATAAGCCATCCGCCCCCATTTTTTTTGCTTTTTTAGTAATATCTTTCAGTAAAGAGGATTTTATTAATCCACTTCTTCTATCATGAATAATCCCAATAATTTTATATGGGCGAGGAGGTAATCCATCATACCAAATGTCTATTCCATTAATTTTCTGAACTGAAGCTCCTTTCCCTTTTTGTCTTCCTCCTCCTTCATAAGGTATATAATTTGTTGAGGAACAAGCCCAGAGCCACAAAAGCAAAAAAACCATTAGTGTTTTTTTTACAAGGCTCTTCATACAATCATTAGGAATTAGGATGTTTTTTTATCCTTTCTTTTTTTTCTCATTCTGAGAATGAACATATTTAAATACCCACCAGCGGGACTGTCCACTTTGCGCTCCAGAAAGTCCAGCAGATGCAGGTCCAGCATAGGGCAACCAACTTCCCATAGTAGACCCATAAGATTGAGGAAAATACATTGCATTGGTTCCAAAACCAGCAGCGGCGGCCGCTAATTGATTAGCTGCTACTGCATAAGCTTGATATTCGATAACACCATCAGCACCAATTTTCTTTGCTTTTTTCACTATATCTTTAATCAATCCAGAAGAAAAAAAACCGCTTCTTTCGTCATGAATCACCCCAATAATCTTATATTTATGGAGTGGAAGTCCATCAGACCAAACTTCTATTCCATTAACAATCCTTTTGCCTCCTCCTTTTCCTTCCTGAATGCCATCTCCATGGTATGGAAAATAATTTGTATGAACACAGCCACAAAAATAAAGAAAAACTCCAGCTATCCCCATTATTTTTGTAAGTAGAAGAAAAGAACTTTTAAGAAAACTCATCGGTCTATTTAGTCAAGCTAAAATTCGATATACCGGAAGACTCTTTGAATGAACCAGCTTTCTTTTTAACAATTAAACTCAGTCGATGAGTCAAAGTTATAAAATGAATGCAAAAAAACTCCAACACCAATTAGAAAAAAAATCCCTTACTTTATTCAAGTAAGGGATTTCATCTCTGGCAACGCCCTACTCTCACGTACCCTATCGGTACACTACCATCGGCGAAGACATGTTTCACTTCCGTGTTCGGGATGGGAACGGGTGGTTCCATGTCTCTATGGTCACCAGACCTCTTCCTTTATACACAAAGGAAGAGGTCTAATGACCATTTCGTTCTTTGAAAACTGCAGGTTAATTGAGAATAAAAGACCTAAGCACTTAGAGAACTACAAGCCAATCGGGCTATTAGTACCGCTCCGCTCCATGCATTACTGCACTTCCACGCGCGGCCTATCAACGTGGTAGTCTACCACGGCCCTAATGGGGAGATCTCATCTTGGGAATGGCTTGGCGCTTAGATGCTTTCAGCGCTTATCCTTTCCGGACATAGCTACCCGGCGCTGCGCCTGACGGCACAACCGGAACACCAGCGGTCCGTCACTCCCGGTCCTCTCGTACTAGGGAGTGAACCCCTCAGATCTCCAGCGCCCACAGTGGATAAGGACCGAACTGTCTCACGACGTTCTGAACCCAGCTCGCGTACCGCTTTAACCGGCGAACAGACGGACCCTTGGGACCTTCTCCAGCCCCAGGATGCGATGAGCCGACATCGAGGTGCCAAACCGAGCCGTCGATATGGACTCTTGGGCTCGATCAGCCTGTTATCCCCGGCGTACCTTTTGTCCGATGAGCGATGGCGATTCCACATTCAACCACCGGATCACTTGGTCCTACTTTCGTACCTGCTCGACCCGTCGGTCTCACAGTCAAGCTCCCTTCTACCCATGCGCTCGACGCACGATTGCCAACCGTGCTGAGGGAACCTTAAGAACTCCTCCGTTACTTTTTAGGAGGAGACCGCCCCAGTCAAACTGACCAGCTGCCATTGTCCCAAATCTCGATTCAGAGAGTTTGGTTAGAACTTCCGTTACGGAAGAGTGGTGTTTCATTGGCGACTCTGCTTCCTCCGAAAAGGAAGCTTCACAGTCTCCCACTTACGCTAAGCATCCATAACAGAAGTCCAGTAACAGCGTACAGTAAAGGTGCACGGGGTCTTTCCGTCCTACTGTGGGAAGGCGGCATCTTCACCGCCACTATAATTTCACTGAGCATCTCTTTGAGACAGTCGCCAACTCGTTACACGATTCGTGCAGGTCGGAACTTACCCGACAAGGAATTTCGCTACCTTAGGACCGTCATAGTTACGGCCGACATTCGCTGGGACTTGGGTTCAAAGCTTCGCCTTGAGGGCTAACTTCTCCCCTTAATCTTCCAGCATTGGTCACGTGTCACTCCCTATACGTCGTCTTCACGACTTTGCAGAGAGCTGTGTTTTTGTTAAACAGTCGGTTGGCGCTGTTCACTGCGACCTCCTTTGCAGGAGGCACCCCTTTTCCCGAAGTTACGGGGCTAATTTGCCGAGTTCCTTAAAGAGATTTCACTCACGCGCCTGAGTATACTCTACCCACCCACCTGTGTCGGTTTCCGGTACGGGCACCTTAGTCTACCCGGAAGCTTTTCTTGGCATTTCATTTGAAAGATCCCCTCAGGATTTCTCCCTCAGGTCCCCTTGCGGGACAAGGACTTTCAGCACCTCGCCTTTCTCTTGAAATGCGTCCCTTCCGGTTAAATGTCGGTGGTGCTGGAATATTAACCAGCTTGACATCGTCTACGCCCTTCGGCCTCAACTTAGTCCCCGACTAACCCTGGGAGGACGAACCTTCCCCAGGAAACCTTGGGTTTACGGCGGGCCGGATTTTCACCGGCCTTATCGTTACTCATGTCTGCATTCTCACTTCCAAACACTCCACGGTCGGTTACCCTCCCGCTTCACAGTATTTGGAACGCTCCTCTACCGTGTCTTAACGACACCCGCAGCTTCGGTATGCAGCTTAATCGCCAATCATTTTCGGCGCAAAATTTCTCGGTGAGTCAGCTATTACGCACTGTTTAAATGATGGCTGCCTCTAAGCCAACATCCTCACTGTCTAAGAAATTTCACATCCTTTCCACTTAGCTGCATTTTGGCACCTTAGCTGGCGGTCTGGGTTGTTTCCCTCTCGACGATGAAGCTTATCCCCCACCGTCTTACTCCCATGTTCCACCCTGTGGTATTCAGAGTTTGATTGGATTCGGTACCCCGGTAAGGGCCCTAGTCCATTCAGTGCTTTACCCCCACAGGTCAGCACATGAGGCTAGACCTAAATCTATTTCGAGGAGAACCAGCTATCAGGGGGTTTGATTAGTCTTTCGCTCCTACCCACAGCTCATCGGAGACGTTTTCAACCGTCACCCGTTCGGACCTCCATCACCGGTTAAGGTGACTTCATCCTGGCCATGGGTAGATCACCTCCCCTTCGGGTCTACTGCCTGCAGCTCAAACGCCCTATTCAGACTCGCTTTCGCTTCGCCTCCATCCCAAAAGGATTTAGACTTGCCACAGACAGTAACTCGCAGACTCATTAAGCAAAAGGCACGCCATCACCCTTTCGGGCTCTGACACCTTGTAGGCACATGGTTTCAGGTTCTATTTCACTCCCCTCATCGGGGTTCTTTTCACCTTTCCCTCACGGTACTGGTTCACTATCGGTCACCAGGTAGTATTTAGCCTTACGCGGTGGTCCGCGCAGATTCACGCGAAGTTTCCCGTGCATCGCGTTACTCAGGATACCACCAGGCGTTGCGCAAGCTTTAAGATACAGGCCTCTCACCTTCTATGGGGCGACTTTCCATCCGCTTCTCCTAGCTCTACAACTGCCTATATGGTGGTCCTACAACCCCAGTCAGCAAGCTGACTGGTTTGGGCTGTTCCGCTTTCGCTCGCCACTACTAACGGAATCGCTTTCGCTTTCTTTTCCTCCGCTTACTGAGATGTTTCACTTCAGCGGGTTTCGCTTATCCAGGTCTATGGATTCAACCTGGTATGGTACGACATTACTCGTACCGGGTTACCCCATTCGGAAATCCCCGGATCAAAGCGTGCTTCCCACTCCCCGAGGCTTATCGCAGGTAGCCACGTCCTTCATCGCCTCCTGGCGCCAAGGCATCCACCATGTGCCCTTACTTGCTTGTAACTCTCTTTAAGTACTCTTAAATGTTTTACTCTCAATCACCTGCAGTTTTCAAAGAACATATAGCCTTTTAAAACGCATCCTCTACCCCAATCATTAGAAAAACTTTGTCAGGAAAATCGGAATGCCTTTCTTTATCAATAACCATCTGGGCCTGACTGGGCTCGAACCAGTGACCCTGCGCTTATCAAGCGCATGCTCTGACCAACTGAGCTACAGGCCCAATGCAGTCCCGACGTTTTGGGCCAACCGCATGCTGGTGGAGGCAAGGGGATTCGAACCCCTGACCTACAGCTTGCAAAGCTGCCGCTCTCCCAGCTGAGCTATGCCCCCGATAACCTATCTGTAGGATTATCGTTTCGTTACTCCTTTTCCAAAGCATGCCATTGTGATCCATTCCGCTTTACCTAACAAAGTATTTTGTCGTTGCCTTTCTCTATCCCTCAGAAATGCCTATCCTTTGAGTATGAGATACACAACAACAAAATCATCTCACTAAGCTCAACATGGACCTTCTTCGCTTCTACTGAAACTGGATACTATTCTTAGCTGTTGGTTTTTGCTTTAAAAGGCTATGGTCGCCAGTTCAACAGAACTGAGTTGTGCAGAATCCTTATTATAAGGTTGCAGTATCATTTTTTTTACTCGCCTCCAATCTATGATTGCAAGGCAAGTAATCGACCTAAGCAACGAATATTTTCGGAATCTTACCGAATACTTTCGCTGCTTTACTCCTTAGAAAGGAGGTGATCCAGCCGCAGGTTCCCCTACGGCTACCTTGTTACGACTTCATCCCAATCACTAGCCATACCTTCGACAACCTTACGGTTGGCTTCGGGTACAACCAGCTTTCAGGATGTGACGGGCGGTGTGTACAAGGCCCGGGAACGTATTCACGGCGCCGTAGCTGATGCGCCATTACTAGCGATTCCGGCTTCACGAAGGCGAGTTGCAGCCTTCGATCTGAACTGGGCCCGGTTTTTGGGATTTGCTCCACCTCGCGGTCTTGCTTCCCTCTGTACCGGGCATTGTAACACGTGTGCAGCCCAGGCCATAAGGGCCATCCTGACTTGACGTCGTCCCCACCTTCCTCCCCGTTATACGAGGCAGTCTGTTCAGAGAGCCTTTCGGCAACTGGACATAGGGGTTGCGCTCGTTGCGGGACTTAACCCAACATCTCACGACACGAGCTGACGACAGCCATGCAGCACCTGTGCCGTTCGCCCTTGCGGGCCATTGCCTTTCGGCAACTGAACACGGCATGTCAAGGCCTGGTAAGGTTCTTCGCGTTGCATCGAATTAAGCCACATGCTCCACCGCTTGTGCGGGCCCCCGTCAATTTCTTTGAGTTTTAGCCTTGCGGCCGTACTCCTCAGGCGGTGCGTTTAACGCGTTAGCTACGGCACTGGCGGGGTCGATTCCGCCAACGCCTAACGCACACCGTTTACGGCTAGGACTACCGGGGTATCTAATCCCGTTCGCTCCCCTAGCTTTCGTGTATCAGAGTCAGGTACCGTCCAGGAAGCCGCCTTCGCCACCGGTGTTCCTCTCGATATCCACGCATTTCACCGCTACACCGAGAGTTCCGCTTCCCCCTCCGGTCCTCTAGCTAGACAGTATCGAATGCAGTTCCTTTGTTAAGCAAAGGGATTTCACATCCGACTTATCTAACCTCCTACACACCCTTTACGCCCAGTAAATCCGAGCAACGCTTGGGACCTCTGTATTACCGCGGCTGCTGGCACAGAGTTTGCCGTCCCTTCCTCTCCCTGTACAATCAAACTTCCAGCTTTATTCAAGCTGAAAGTCTTGGTCCAGGGTGACAGGAGTTTACAACCCGAAGGCCTTCATCCTCCACGCGGCGTCGCTCCATCAGGCTTTCGCCCATTGTGAAAAATTCTCGACTGCTGCCACCCGTAGGTGTCTGGGCCGTGTCTCAGTCCCAGTGTGGCTGACCACCCTCTCAGGCCAGCTACCCGTCTTAGCCTTGGTGGGCCATTACCTCACCAACTAGCTGATGGGCCGCGGGCCTCTCCTGAAGCGTAAGGCCTTTGCAGGTCCCCTACTTTGATCTTTCGATCACATGCGGAATTACCCCATCTTTCGATGGGCTATTCCCCACTTCAGGGCAAGTTCCCACGTGTTACTCACCCGTTCGCCACTGAACTTTTTCCTTGTTGCCAAGGAAAAAGCTTCGTTCGACTTGCATGTCTTATCCACGCCGCCAGCGTTCGCTCTGAGCCAGAATCAAACTCTCCGTAAAGAGAAAGATTCTTGGCTTAATGCTCTAAATTTTAGAGCAGGCCACAAAACTACTGCAAAACCTTACATAAGGTTCTGCACAACTCAATCCTGTTTTTAGGCGACCTAAAGTTATCAAAGAACAATTTTTTTATTATTTTGCTTTCTCGTAGGGAGTTTATCCTATTCACTCTCCCATTTTAGTCAATAGATTTTTTTACTATAAAAAAGAAAATTTATTTTTCATTTCAAATATAATGCTTCCTTGAGTAATTTCAAATAGCCAAATAATCTTGTTATAAGATTGTTCTCTGTTATTATTCTTCATTCTTTCTAATTATAACGCATCCAACAAATGGATTCCATCAATAGCCATTCTCATATAGAAAAAAACCAAACCCCACCCCCCTTCCATAGGACAAATCTTTTTTATCCTTCTAAACAATGGTTTTTTTTGCCACCTTTCTTCCTATTCTTCTTTGCCTTTGTTCTGCTTTCCTCCGGATCTTATTCGCTACCACTCATTGATCGGGACGAACCAAGATTTGCAGAGGCGGCAAGGGGAATGCTTCAAAAAAAAGATTTCATCGTTCCCTTCTTCAATGGGGAGTTCAGGCTGGATAAGCCACCATTAATTTATTGGTTGATGGCCTTCTTTTATCAATTGTTTGGAGTTAATGAATTCTCTGCTAGACTCCCTTCGATCCTGTCTGCTTCAATTTTAGCCACGATTCTCTATAGCATAAGCAATGGCTATTGTTCTCCCATCCGATGGGTGGCACCTATAGGTTTTATTGTCTCCGTGCAGACCCTTATTCATGGTAGATTAGCTACCGCCGATATGGTCCTGGTGCTCTTTGGAACACTTTCTCAATGGGCATTTTTAAATCTACTTAAAAAGAAGTCGCCTTTGTGGTTTTTTATTTTTTGGATTTCTCTTGCCCTCGGTTTTCTTGCTAAAGGACCTATAATTTGGTTCATAGCCTTAATTACTTATTTGCTTCACCGGTTTGTTTTCTGGAGGAAACCTCTACCTATTGCCAATATTGCTCCAATTCCAGGTTCGCTGTTGTGCCTTGCAATCGTCAGTTGCTGGGCTATCCCAGCATTGATCGAAACAAAAGGGCTTTTTTTTAAAATAGGCATTGGAGAACACATTATTCATAGAGGAATAGAAGCGTTTGATAATCGCCCGTTCATTCCTTTCTATTATTTTCTATCTTCTTTAGTAAGTCTCTATCCAAACTCCGCATTTTTTGTATTTTTTTTTGAAACCTTAAAGAAAAACTGGTCAATGGAGAATAGTTTTTTGCTTTCCTGGTTTCTGGCTCCTATTCTCATTTTTTCTTTCTATGCCACAGAGCTTCCCCATTATATCATGCCAGGCTTTCCCGCTTACTTCTTGTTAATAGCCCAAGGCATTGGCGAAGCCAAACATACCAGATTTTCTTTTCTTTTTGCTCTCTTTTTTCTTGGATTATTTACAATCCTTGCTTTAAGCCTCATATTTTTTTGCCTTTACCAAGGATGGCCTCAAGGCACCTCCCTGAAGGATATTCCAATACTTGGGGGTTTGGTCCTTCTTTTTTTATCCCTTTTTGGTTTCACACTCCTTTCGTGTATAAAAAATCGTTCCATCTCTATGCCTTTTGCCTTCATTATGGCCCTGCTGGCTGCTTTGCTTGCTTCTTCCTTCTCTTTTTTATCCAAAGACTTACGGTTTCTTTCCCTCACCATAAGACTCTCTGCTATGTTTAAAAACATGCCCGCTACATCGATAAACTGTGCCTGGGGATATACAGAGCCAAGCTTAGTTTTCTATTCGAATAGAAATTGGAGATGGGATACAGCTTTGCCAACTTCTCCTAAACCACCCTTTTTTTTGATCCAATTGGAAGAAGAAACCTCCCTTGGAAAAGGACTAATGCAGTCCTTTGAAAAGACCAAGCAGCCTCAAAAAAAACAAGAAAAAGCAATTGCATCGCCCCCCCTTTCTTTACCCTCTGCATTGAAAAATCAAGATAACCTCGGAGAAGGAAAGATAGAAGGATTAAATCTTGGAAGAATGTCGTGGTCAAAAATTTTTTATCATTATCATTATTGAACCTAGAGTGTTTCCTTTGAGAGATTCATTAAAAATGCTTAAACATAGAGAAGAGCCAAATCAACCTTGAAGATTTGTCGCCCAGTAAGATTTTTTGTTTTTTTCTAAATTTCTAAAATAAATTAAAAAATATTTCTTTGCCCATCAACTATTAGAACCAAAAAGTAACTTTCATCCTAAATTGTGCCTACTTGTTTTTCCTCTTTAAAATGATTTCTATGTACCCATGCATTTTCAGAGATCCCCATGGTTCAAGAGCGCCATTTATACATTGCAAAAACTGCTTCTCTTTCTTTTGGCTCTCCTATTGTACTTTAATGGACTTCGAGAGACTCTCCGCAGTGAATCCCGTACTTTTGAGCTCACTATAGAAGATACAATTATTACTCTAGTCAAAGATCAAAAATTCCACACTTTTGCGTTCAATGGCCAGGTTCCCGGTCCCCTTATCCATGTTAAATATGGGGATGACTTAACTATCAAAGTCACAAACCTCACTACTCTGCCACATACGATCCACTGGCATGGAATTCTTCAAACCGGCACCTGGCAAATGGATGGTGTGCCAAATACAACTCAGCCTGAAATAAAACCTGGAGACACCTTTACTTATCATTTCAAGGCTTTACCTGCAGGGACTTATTGGTATCACTGTCATGTCAATGTCAATGAACATGTATCGATGAGAGGAATGTGGGGCCCATTGATTGTCGATCCCCCCAAACCTAACCAATTAGAAAAAAAAGTGACCAAAGATTTTATATTGATGCTCAGCAGTTGGCCTTCTCACTGGGCAAGAAAACCTGGATATGGAGGCATTCCTGGAGATGTCGAAGACTATTTTACAATTAACGCTAAAAGCTATCCTGAAACCCAACCAATCAGGGTAAAAAAAGGAGATTTCATCCGTTTTAGGATTTTTGCAACAAGTGATACTGTTCATTCTCTCCACATTCACGGTCATGTGTTTTTGATTGGTTGTAAAGATGGACACTTCCTTCCAAATCCTATTGAAGCTGATACTGTCCTTATTTCTCCAGGAGAAAGATACGATCTGTTTATGTACGCAGATAATCCGGGCCGTTGGATGGTTCACGATCATGTGGATGTTCATACTACCAATGGCGGCAATCCAATGGGAGGAATCATGACCATAATCGAATACGATGAGGTCGAAAAGACTGATTCTTGGTATGAGTGGAAAGACAAAAAATTCATACCTGACTTTTTTTATGAAGAATCGATGAAAAAACCCTATGGCCTTTTCATAAATCCAGCATTTAAAGGAGAACCTGCCCCCCAATAAAAATGAAAATTGGTTACTTTTATTTTCTTTCTTTATTTTTCTATTTAGCTGCTAACCGGCTCATTGCTGACGATGGAATGCAGATACTGCAAGCTCAGTGTTCTAGCTGTCATGCCATAACCAAACCAACCGATAATTCATTGGAAAGATTATGGACAAGAAAAGGACCCGATCTTTACTATGCTGGTCTAAAATTTCAAAAAAAATGGCTGGTAAAATGGTTACAACAACCAACTATCATTCGACCAGCGGGAGAATTTTATTTTAAGCATATTAAAAAGACTCCAAACGGGGATGAAATAGATTCTTCATCTTTAAGCCCCCATCCAAAACTTTCTCCTAATGAAGCAGAATCGGTCGCTAATGCTTTAATGAGTTTAAAACCCGAAGGGCTGATTATTCCCGGCAAATTTAAAAACGAACCAGTCAATCCTTCGATTGGTGCAATGTTTTTTGGTAAATTAAGGGGTTGCTCAGCCTGTCATGCCACAAAAGAGGGTGGAGGAGGGCTGTCAGGACCAGAGCTTTATGACGCAGGTGACCGACTGCAAGGAGATTTCATTTACTCATTTATTGAAGATCCACAGAAGTTTGAACCACATATCTGGATGCCTAAGCTTGAGCTTGCAGAAGCTGATCTGCAAAGACTTTCATCTTATCTCCTGAGTCTTCATAGATCTCAACAAAAGGAGGGAAAATGAGAGGACTGGATCCAATCGATTTTTTTACCAAACAGATTCAACGCTCTCTTCTCTTTGTTCTTGTGCTGCTGTTGCCTACTTCCTTTATTCCTCCTGTGGCAAGAGCCGATGATGCTAAATGGACTAAAATAGAAAAGCTATATAACACCTATTGCGTCCAATGCCATGGCATAGAAAGAAATGGAACCGGAATTAATTCCAAATTTATGACTGTCCAACCGAGGGATCACACAGATCCGAAGGAGATGGGAAAAATTCCTGACGAAGAAATTATAAAAGCCATTACTTATGGCGGGATTTCTGTGCAAAAATCAATCCTCATGCCTGCTTGGGGTAAAGTCCTTACACAGCAAGAAATTTATGAATTAAAAGATTACTTAAGACATGTCTGTAATTGTGGAGGAGAAAGCAAATAAACCAAACCAAAAAGGAGGAGAAATGAAAAAGCGATTCATAAAACACCTAATGGCATTGCTCATAACTGTTTGCACCATTTCGATAGGAATGGCAAAAACAGTTTCAGTAACATTCCATGGAAAAGAAGCTGATGTGGTAATTGATAATAAAGGAACTAAATACTCAGCCTGGACATTTAATGGACAAGTGCCAGGGCCCTTAGTGAGAGTGACCGAAGGAGATATCGTTGATTTCACATTGATTAATGAAATAACAAACAAGAAATCTCATGCTATGGATTTTCATGCTGCTCAATTAGATGCTGCTAAGGATTTTGGCCAAATAAGGCCTGGGGAAACAAAGCATTACACCTTCAAAGCTAACTATCCGGGAGTGTTTTTCTATCATTGCGGTGCCGATCCCATGGTTCAGCATATTGCAAGAGGGATGTTTGGAGTAATTATAGTAGATCCAAAAAATCCATACGCTATGCCCAAAGCTGATAGAGAATATGTTCTTGTCCAATCAGAGATTTATTCCAATCCTGATGACGAAAAAAGTTTGATGGAGAGCAAGTGGGATTTTGTCGGATTCAATTTTTGTAAGTTTAAGTATGATCCAGTACATGATGAAAGAGCAACAACTTGGTTACAAGCAAAACCTGGAGAAAGAGTTAGAATATATTTTGTCAACGCTGGCCCTAATGAGTTTGCTTCTTTTCATCCAATCGCCGGTATTTGGGACAGGGTCTATGTGTCAGGAAATCCCAAAAATGTTCTCTATGGCCTTCAATCTTTTACTGTTGGACCAGGGGATGGAGCCATTTTTGATCTCATTTCCCCCGTAGAAGGAGCTAATGCCATAGTGACGCATTCTATGAAGGAGGCTTTGACTGGAGCTATTGCTATAATCATGTTTACAAAAGATGCCGATCCTAAAATGGGACATGGAGATCAGATCCTTGTGCGTTAAAAAAACTGTCAGACTTACTCGATTCTGTCTTTTGTGCAAAGCTTAAGCGAATAGGCAAGTGCTTTGTGGGTAACCAAAATAAGAGTTGATCTAAGTAAGAATTGCCTATGGTAGGAGTACTGCTATGACTGGATAATTATAGCTGCTAGTTAACCACAATCATGAACAGCCATTGTGAAAGGAGCAAATTTCAGTTTCTGCTTCAACAGTACTTACTTGAGTCTGATTAAATTCTATTTCTTTTTGTAATTCTTCTACACTTTTTAACACTTTCATAAATTTTTTACCAAAAGATGTTAGTTTATATTCTACTTTTGGCGGAAGAGTGGGATAAACAGTTCTTTCCACTATTCTCCATTCACAAAGCTTCTTCAAAAGATCGTTAAGAACTTTTGTCGTTATCCCCGGAATATTCTTTTTCATTTGACCTGGTCTACAGATATTCTGACAAATCAAATCCAGGACCGAAACTGTCCATTTGCACTTAAAAATGTTTTCTACCAACCGGGCAGCTTCCGAATTCCTGGTCGGTATCACAACTTCCCTTTTAGGCCGCTCGTTGTTCATCTTTTAGCAATAAGGATAAGTTTCTTTAAAAAAATTGTCAATTCTATATCATCTTCTTGCTACTTTTAATATAGGGATTATTACTTATTTTGCTTACAGATGTATTAAAAAAAAACGAAACAGCTGCTGTAATTTATAGGGAAGAAAGTGAAACGCAGGTATCTTGAACTATATCTAACTTTTTTGGATAATCCACTATCCAATGAGCTCCTCTACTCTCTTTTCTTTGCAGAGCACTTTCAATAATAACAGCTGCTACCAAGACAATATTCTTGGCTTTGACTTCAAGTAAGGATACTATTTTTTCTTTTTTTTCTTTATTTTTGAAAAAATCGATCTTCAGCTCAATTTCCTTTTTTGCCTTTTCCAGTCCAGCAACCGACCTAACAATACCAACACACTCCCACATTAATTTTCTTGTTTCCTCGATAACTATCAAGATATCACTGGCACTTTGCTCTTTTTTTTCAACCACAGGACAACACGCAAAATTCCAATCAATACGCGTTCTTAAAACATTATTTTGGCTTATTGAAGATTTTGCCGCTCTTCCAGCTACGACTATTGCTTCTAACAAAGAATTGCTCGCTAACCTATTTGCTCCATGAAAACCTGTGCAGGCCACCTCTCCTGCTGCCCATAATCCAGCAATAGAAGTCCTTCCATAAGTATCTGTAGCTACACCTCCGCACTGATAATGTGCAGCCGGAGCAATGGGCACAAGATCTTTAGACATATCAATCCCCTGGCTCAAACAATAAGAAAAAATATAAGGGAACCTTTCCTCCAACCATTCTCTTTGTTTTCCCCGAATATCCAAATAAACATAGGGAATATTTTTTTCTTTCATTTCCAAAAAAATCGCCCGACTAACAATGTCTCTGGGTGCTAGTTCTCCCCTCGGATCGGCACACTTTAAAAAATGTTCCCCGCTTTGGTTTATAATTTTTGCTCCTTCTCCTCTTACCGCCTCACTAATGAGAAATTTTTGGGAACTTTGTTGAAAAAAACACGTAGGATGAAATTGAATCATCTCCATGTTTTTCAACAAAGCTCCAGCTCGATACGCCATGGCAATTCCATCCCCTGTTGCACTCGATGGATTAGTCGTATGGAGATAAATTCCTCCGCAGCCACCAGTAGATAACAACGTATGGGGCGAAAAAAAGGCTCTAGTAATCTTTTTTGTTTTATCAAAAACATAGGCCCCAAAACAAATCTTATCGATGACAATAAGATCAATAGCCCATTGGTTTTCCCAGAGGAGAATTTGTTTCCTTTTCTTTGCTTCTTTTTTTAATGCTTCAATAATTGCCATGCCCGTATGGTCCTTAACATGATAGATCCTTCGATGAGAATGTCCCGCTTCTAATCCCAAGTCATAATTTCCTTCGGCAGTCTTTGTAAATGGAACGCCAAGGCGTATTAAGTCCGCTATCCGCATAGGTGCTTCTTCGACAAAAGATTTAACAACGTCGGCCTTGCACAATCCATCTCCAGCTTTGAGTGTATCGGAAATATGCGATTCAAATGAATCTTGTGGGGAACTTACACAAGCTATTCCTCCCTGAGCATACCAAGAGCTGGAATGAGTAAAACTGCCTTTTAGTAAGACATCCACTCTGCCAAAACGTGAAGTTTCCAGGGCAAAAAACAATCCTGCTATACCTCCTCCAATGACAAGAAAATCCGTTTCAACTCTTTCCATTATTTCTATTAAAACCTAAAATGAATGATTTTATTTCAATAACGAAATTTTATGAGAGGCTTTGTGCTTCTTAACCCGGTGTAAAACAGGGAGAGGTTTTTTCAAATTTCGATAAGTTTGTACAATTGTTACTAAGTTATTAACTGTCCAGTAAAGTGACAGAGCCGAAGCAAAATTATAGAAAAATACAAGGAAAAAGACAGGCATCCATTGAAAAACTTTTAATTGAGGATTGTCTGAAGCTTGAGGAGTCATCCGAGACAGAAGAATTTGTGTACCAACCATTATTAATGGCAGAGGATTAATATCCAAATTAAGCATCGACAAATGATAAACAGTATCTGGTTGCGTTAAATCTTTAATCCATAAAAAAGATTGGTTTCTTAATTCGACGGAACCCTGAAGCATTGTATAAAAACCGATAAAAATGGGTACTTGAACTAGCATTGGTAAACAACCACCAAGAGGATTCACTCCATATTCTCTATAAAGCTTCATCATTTCTGCTTGCATCTTATCAGGCTGGTCTTTGTAGCGTGCTTGAAGTTCTTTGAGTTTTGGAGAAAGCGCTTGCATGGCTTTCATATTGCGGTTTGCGCTTGATTGTAGCGGCCAAAAAATCCCTTTCAGTAGTAAGGTAAATAGAATGATGTCTAAGCCATAATTAGGGATGAAAGAGTGAAAATGGACCATGCACCACACCAAGGGTTTCACTACCCATCCCCACATCCCATACTCCATGACTTTTTCAATATGATCACCAAGTTTGTGAAGTCGGGCATATTCTTTAGGGCCACTATAAACTTTAAACTGAACGCTTAATATAGAGTTTGGTTCTAAGGATAGCTCTGAAAAACGCGCCCAGGCTTTTAGACCTACCGGTATACGGCTTTGGCCTTGCTGTTCCAAAGGAAATTGGGAAAGCTCCACAGGGATAGCTTCAATTTGAAAGGGAGGAAGACTCGATGGAGGAATAACAACAATGGTAAAATATTGGTTCTTAACAGCGGCCCAACGGAGAGATTCTGTCGGACTAGTAATAACGGTTCGAGGACCTCTCCAGTAAAACAATCCTAAGAAGCCTGCAGGATTGAAGTCTGGAAGGCCAATGCGACCAAATCGAGCTCCCTTGAGAGTGAGCCAGTTAGCTGCGAGAGTCTGGATCGCATCTTTGGCATGGATTGGAGAAGCTAAACCTATATTGAGTCTTGATGCTGGAAGATTTACGGAAGCTGAAGATTTATTGACAAGCCTCTGTTCCATAATAATCTGGTAATCTTGACCAAGAGTAAAAACCCTTTCCAAGCTTACTCCTCCAGAAAGATCTCTTTTAAAAATGACTTTCCCCTCTTTAGTTTCGGATTGATATCCACTAAGATGATACTTCCCATCCCAACCAGAAAGATTCAGTAGAGGTTCTTCATCAAAACGATTTAAAAGAATGTTTTCTCTTCCCTTTGGACCTCGAAAAAAGTGCTCTTTTAGTTCAATATTTTGAATTGCTCCTCCCCATGAAGTCAAAGCCACACGAATTTTATCGTTTTCAAGATAACTTAGCGTTTCTTTTCCAAGAGCAGGTGATTTTTCGAAACTTTCAAGGGGACTTAGAACCGGGCTTTCCTCATGATCCTTAGGAGCAGGTGCGTTGGTGGAGAGCTCTTCAGAGGCAGAAGACTGTGGAAGCGAAGAAGGAGATTGCTCACTCTGAGTTGGTTGGTTCCTAACGTAATGATATTCAACGTAGATTTGCCAAACCAAAAGCAAAACAAGACAAATGCCAAAACCAATCCAACCTTTTTTGTCCATAACAAATAGTTTGTTAATTACTAAAGAAAAACCAAGATTCCTTTCTTCTATCGATATTTACAAGAGATTTTTCCATTTTAAAAAAAATTTCTACTCTAGATGAAACTTATTTTTTTATCCTGATTTTTTTCTGAGAGATTTTTACCTCATCGGGAACAGGATCCCATCCTTTACCTCCCCAAGGATGACATCTCAGCAACCTTTTGGATGCAAGTAATAGCCCTACTATCACCCCATGTTTCTGTACCGCCTCTTTGCAATACTGAGAACAGGTTGGATGATACCGACAAACACCATAAATTCCAAGGGTTTGACGAATCGAACTTAGGCCGTATCTGTAAAAGGATAAAAGAAAAAAAATTATTTTTTTCATACTCTATTAAAAAAATGTATCGCTTTTTCGCCTAATTCGATCATATCTTTTTTCATTTCTTTAAAATTTGCGGTCAAAATCCTTTCTTTTGCAATCCAACCAAAGGAGTAGGGCACAAGCTTAAAGGGGGCGTGTTGTCTAAATATCTCCCTCATTCTTCTTTTAATAAGATTTCTTTTGGCAGCTCCGCGGATCTTTTTCGAAACAGCAAAAAAAACTTTAGGAAAAGAATCGATTTCTCTTGGTAAAAGAAAAAGGATAAAAAAAGGAGAAGAAAACTTTTTCCCATGAGAAAAAAAGAGGGCAATTTCGTCTTTTTTTTTAGCAATGAATCGCCTCGGTAATTTATTGTTCAAGCCGGTTGAGCAACCAAAATAGACCATCAAATATACTAAAAGCTAAAACGCTCGGAAAAAAAAATCACGAAGAAGTGTGACGACTAAATTTTCTTTCTGTGTTTTTAGGGACTAACCGCCATCTCCCTTTTTTTCTTCTCCTTTTCAATATTAATCGGCCACCTTTAGTCTTTGAACGATTTAAAAACCCATACTGTCTTTTTCTTGTCCTTTTGGAGGGTTGGTATGTCCTTTTCATAAGATCCTTCCCATTTTAACAAATTAAAAATAAATACACTATAATACTGACTGGGCATTGACAAGTTCTGCTAAATGCTTTCCTAAAATATTGCCCACATCGAGCAAATATTCTTTCTCATCACTTTCTGGTAAGTGATCTAGCTCTTTTTTCCCTTGCTCAAGGAAATTCATAGCCGTCTGAAACGTCTTTTGGAGAACTCCTTCCTTTACGATCCATAATTGAATTTTTTCCCAATCTTCAGAGACGCCATTTTCAAAAATTTCGACAATGGTTCTTTTCATTTCCTCGGAGCCTTGTTGGTAAAGATAAAGGATCGGCAAAGTCAACTTCCCTCCTCCTAAATCTGTTCCCAATGTCTTTCCCACATTTTCTTCATTTCCGAAAAGATCCAAACAATCATCATAAATTTGATAGGATGAACCTAGTGCTTGGCCATATCTGCCCAAAGCTTCGGAAATAGATTGGGAAGCCGAATTCAGTCTTGCGGCAAGTTCACATGGAATACGAAAGAGTTCGCCTGTTTTCATTTGAATGATTTTCAAATATTCCTCTTCCAATAAATTCCAATCAAATCGTCTTCTTGTCTGAAGAATCTCTCCGCTGCAAACCACACAGACACCGTTAGCCACACTTTTAATAATGTCAGGATGCAGCCGACAACATACCTTAAGAGCCTGTGCAAACAAACTATCACCAAGAAGTACTGAAATTTCTGAACCCCATCTGGAAGTCACCGAAGGAAGTCCTCGACGCATAGAAGCCCCATCAAGGATATCGTCATGGACAAGAGTCGCCAAATGGATCATCTCAACAACAACTGCAAGATAAAGATGATCCTCAATTATTCCTCCACTTCCCTTTGCAGAAAGCAAAACAAGAAGAGGCCTAATTCTCTTGCCTTCACTCTCTAAAACATAGCGAAAGAATGGAACAACACCCGCATCAAATTCTTCCGCTTGGTTTAAAATTTCCCTGTCTATCCAGCCAAGATAGTCTTTGAGTTGACTTGTCAAATTATGAAAAATATCCGGTTTTGATGCAATCGGTTTTGCATTGTTTTTAAATATTGTCATCTTTGCTTCATTGTTGCGGGCGATCTTATTTTCGATCATAAACAGCAGCCAGCGCCACTGATATCTCTAGTAAAATTGCCCATCAGTTTTTCTCTTTTAAAGAAAAACCATAAGATAAATACAAGCCGTCCCCTTGCGTCAAGTTGGTTAGCCTAACAGCAATAGCAGCTTTCAAACCAATTTGACCCTTTAGGCCGTTGCATTGGAAGAATCCTTACAAGCATCGATCATGGAATCGAGTGCTTTTCTAAATTCTTCCAATCCAGGTGCAGGAATGATAATTGCATCCCTTCTTCCTCTTACATCTTCAGTAATTCGAAGAAACCTCCCCCTTCCATTTTCTTTTAGATCAAAGAAGAAGTTCTTTCTTTCAACAGTAATTTTTTCACTTTTTATGTTTTTTTGCTCGCCATCCATTTCTAGAACTCCTCGCTGGTTTTAGAGTAATGTTTAAAACGCCTATTTGTCAAATCCTCGTTTTTGATCTTTAAAAGAAACCGTTTATACTTTGCCTTTTCTCTTTTAATGTGCAAAATATTTTTTTGTGCCATAAAGCATCGTTTATTGTGACTAAACAAAAATCACATCTAAGAGGTTTCCTTCTCCTTTCTTTTGTTATTCATTTGGCTATTACTTTATTTCTAGGATCGGGAATTTTAAAACAATTTTTTCCAAAAACTCCTCCTCCTGATTCCCCACCACCAACCTTAACCATGCTTGAAATGGTCCAACCTGAAAGTTTTATTCCTACCGAAGAATGGCAAAAAACAGATCATCCTGACCCCCACGCTCTTCTTCAATCCGATCGTTCCACCGCTTTAAGGAGCCAAGAAGCTCCGCAAAAACCGGACTCTCCTCTTCCTCAACTTTCGGGAGATCCCCGCTCATCAATGAGCTATATTGATCAGCCTGCCTCAAGGCCTTCCCCTCCGAGGCCTAGCGGCCGATCCACTCCAGCTCAAAAACAAGCAGTTCCCACAAAACAAATAGAACAAGAAAACCAACAGAATCAAGCTTCTTCAAACAATGAAGCCAAAATGGAAAACAAATCCAAGCAAGAGACTAAAGAAAATCACCTCCAGAAAGACAATCAAAAACTGACTACAAAATCTGAAGAGCCAACCCCTACAGAAAAACCTTCCGAAGACAACCCCTCCAAAGTGCTAGAAAAACTTCTCAAAGAGATTAACAAACCATCTGAAGAGTTTTTAAAGAAAGAAGATCCAAATGGAGATCCTCTCATGCCCTTTCAGAACAAAACTCCCAAAGAGCCAGCAAAAGCCACCGAAAAGGAAACTTCAAAAAATGCAACCGCAGCTTCTACCACTTCCAAACAAACGGATCCTAGCCAACCCAACTCTTCTTCCCAATTTAGTCCTCCCCCCAATCCCCCTCCTTCTCCTGAATCCTTTGAAAAGCATAGAATGCAAATCTCCGGAGGACGTACAGCTGAACTAGGGCCTGTTTCTCCCTCTGCACGTGAAACCGAGCTTGGTCGATATAAAGCAAGACTTTATCGTGCTATTGGCTCCAGATGGTACTTAGAAGTAGAACAAAATATGGGGTTGCTTGCCATAGGCTCAGTCAGAGTTCGGTTTTATGTCCAATCCGATGGTACTATAAGCAGTCTCCAAGTTATCAGTGAAGATGGCATAACCGAAGTTTTAAGATCAATATCTCTTGATTCTATTCGTTTATCGGCCCCTTTCGGTCCTTTTTCTGAAGCCATGAAAGGACAGATTGGAGATGGATTTTGGGAAGAAATTACCTTTACCATTTACTAATAGAAGAACAGTGCTATTTTTTTTGAATAATATCGCTTGAGGAGAGCTTATGTCGTTTGCCATCTCTTTTAACTGGAACCAACTATCATCTTATTTTGCCATAAAGAATTTTATCGAAGGAAGCGGTCTATTCATCTATCCAGTCATTCTGTGTTCGATTATCGGACTAGCAATCATTCTTGAAAGGTCCTTTTCTTTACGTCGTTCGAAAATTATTCCAAAGAAATTAGTCAAAGCCATTGAAGAGCTTGGCTGGGGAGAAAATCCCGAACGCATAGAAAAACTTTGTCAGGATCAAAAGTCCACTTTGAGTCGGCTCGTTTATCTTTGTCTACAAAATATGACTTGGTCGAAATTCGAGAATTCTGAAGCTCTTCAAGTCAAAGCCCGCTCTGAAATAGCTCAATTGGAAAAAGGATTAGTTATTTTGGAAATTATTGTGGGAATAGGCCCTTTGCTTGGCTTGCTAGGCACCTTATCGGGACTTATTACTATCTTTGGTAATGTCGGAACCCATGGCATGGCAACCCAAGGAGCGGCAATAGCTCATGGAATTTCTGAAGCTCTTCACACTACCCTTGCAGGATTGGGAATTGCGGTTCCCTGCTTAATTGCTCACAGTCTTTTTTCTAGAAAAGTTGAAGCTTATGCTGTTGAGATGGAAAATATTTGTTCTGAGCTTTTAGCAAAAATTTATACGGAAGCCCCTACCCCTGAATATTGACAGCTTCAAAAATATTTTTTTCTATAACAAAAAACATGGAATTCAGACCTAAAAGTAATCGAAGACCGTTAATTAACTTAGTTTCTTTAATCGACATTCTATCCATTGTTTTGCTCTTTTTTGTCGTAACGACAACTTTTCAAAGAGAAGAACCTGCCGTTAAAATCGATTTACCTAATTCAGTTCGTTCCAAACCAATAAGATCCGATCTTCCTAAAATTATCTTCGTTACCGAAGACAAGAAAATCTTTCTAGATAATAAACCTGTAGAACCCGAGCATCTCGGAGAATTATTGAAAAAAACAATTACCGAAAATCCTGACACCAAAATTGCCTTAAAAGCAAGCAAAAATGCACCTTTCGAAATAATCATCCAAGTAATGGATGCAGTCAAATTTGCAGGAATCCCAAATTTACCTACATTTACTGCAGAAGAGGATAAAACCAACCGGAATTAATTTTGTTTCCATTATGATATTAAACCTTATACTCTACGATAATCCGATTCTGAGAAAAAGAGGAAAGGCAATCGAGGCCTTTGATCAACAGCTTAAAGATTTAGCTTCTGACATGCTTGAAACCATGGCCTTTTACAAAGGGGTTGGGTTAGCCGCTCAACAGATAGGTAAAGCCCTTCAGTTTGCCGTGGTTGATGTCAGCAACTCTAAAATTCCTTCTTCCTTGCTTATTGGCGGAAAACCTGTTCCAGTCGAAGAGCATATGCCGCTTTTTCTTATCAATCCTACCATAAAATACACTCGATCCAAAGAAATAAGCAATGAAGGATGCTTAAGCTTTCCAGGGCTTCGTATTGATGTTCCTCGGTCGAAAAGAGTTGAGCTCAATACCTACGATCTTAATGGGAAACCTCTAAAATTTGAAGCCGGTGGTTTTCTTGCCATTGCTATTCAGCACGAATACGATCATTTACAGGGAAAACTTTTTATTGATTATCTTTCAGCTGAACAGAGGAAAACAATCAAAGAAGACCTCGAAAAAATCAAACGAGGAGAACCTATTCTATCCAGTAAGGATAAGGAGTAATTAAAACTTGTAGCGACACCGAAGCAAATAGAAGCATGATTTTAGGCATAACTGTCATTCCACTTTGTCCATTAGCCCTGCCAATACACCTCGCCTTCTAATTCAAAATAGTAGAACTGATCCACCCATGGCTGAAGCCAGGGGGGGCTAGGGATGAGATACGCCAATTCCTCGCGCCCCTCCTGCTTGCTTGAGAAGCCAATCGGTACGACGTGCCCGTTCTCATCGGCGGCTGGCATTCCCTTTCGGCGGCCGCCCCGCGCTCAGTTTCTTTAAGCTGTTCCTCGAAGTAGCCGATACCGCAAGGAGGCGATCCACCTCTTAAGCGCCTTTCTCTTCACTGTCCAGTCCTCATGGAAATTGTCCGGGTTGGTTGCCCGGCGCAAACGGCCAAACACGCTCTCTGGACGGGCCTAAGCTTGCGGCAGGGCTGCTCTACCCTAGGGAAAAACTTCTCCTGGTAAGCTGCGGTCTCCCCAACGATCGAAACTGTAAAAGAGCCGATATCAGGGCAAGCGTTCTCCTCATCGCGCGCCTGCCGGGTCTTCGCAGGCGTCGTCCCCTTCTGGACGAGCGGCACCTACCAGCGGTCCTGGCCCCGGATCCTCCGTCGAATGACACGGCAGTATTTCGTCTCGGAGGAGAGTGCGGCGGCTTGCCAGCCGTCGCGGTCCCTGAGGATCGAACATGGCTGGGATCGAAATGCCCTTCCACTCGATCTTGCCGACACGGAAATGGATCGCTGCCGCGTTGCTTTTGCCTTCGATCGAGTGGAGGCTCGCGGTATCCCTTGAAGCGAGGCCTGCCGCGCAGTCCTACGGCGTACTTCTGAATGGCGTAGAAGGCACGCTTGTCCACTGTCTGCGCTTCATGTGGACTGAGGTGATCGCCAGTCGCACAGCCGCGTCGGCAGGCGATCGCGAACCGCTCGAAAGCCGACTGCTTGAAGTCGAATCAGTCGATAATCTCACGTCTGAGCGCAGTGCGCTTCCACGCTTGTGGCTCGCGGCTGGCTCGCTGCCAGTCTTGGCTCTTGCGCATGAGAGCCAGCACCCGGAGCGACTCTCACAAGACAGCGCCTGTTCCCGATTCTTCTCAGACATTCTTTTGCTTCTCGATGTATCGTTTGATGGCTGAAAGGGGAGTGCCGCCTACGGTGGACACGAAGTACGAATTCGACCACAACGTCGGCAGGCGGCTCCTGAGCCACGCGAACTCCTGCCGCAGGAGCCGTGATGACCGACCTTTCATCTGTCGGATGAGCCTATGAATCCCATACTGCGGATCCACTTCGACAAGCAGATGAACGTGATCCGGCATGATCTTTAATTTGAAAATCTCCGCACGACGCTCCGCCGCCATGTCCTGAAGAATCTTCTTCAGCCGCACGTCGACCCCCTGAACGAGTACCGGCCGCTACTTCGGCGTCCACACGACGTGGTACTTGCACGAGTAGACCACATTTTTATTCGTTTTGTACTCCACTCAGCCATTATAAGACACATGGATGTATAATTCAACCCCTAACGGGAAAAATCCTAACCTGCCTTATCCCCATGGCTGTTGCCAGGGGCAGGCGGCGGCCGCATTTGGTCATTTTGATCCCTTATCTCCTGTTTGTTTCTCGGGTATGTCTTTTATCCCTTTTTTGCGAAAAAAATCCAAAAGTTCTTTTCCTCCAAAATCGGCAAGAACTTCATCTTCCCATTCCAGTGTAGGAGCTCTGGATTGCTCAGAAATCTTTACCATCCGCTGGTAAGATTCCCTGTCTTTCAAGACGTCGATACGCTGGTAACGAATGCCAAACCTTTTTAAAAGATCTTCAGCTTCCTCACACCAAGGACAGCCTTCTTTTACGTAAAGGATGATTTTTGGCTCTTTCATGCATTTTTAAAACTTTCTTTGGTTGCTTCTTATCTTTGAACTCTTTTTATTGCTTCATTTAAAGACATCTGCAAACCACAATAAAACGAACCGAACTCTGCAAATTTAGCGCTCACTGGATCAAAACGCATTTCATAAACGATCGACTTAATATCATATGGATCATTTGCATATAAGCTTACCGCCCATTCCCAATCATCAAGCCCCGTAGATCCAGTGATATACTGAATGACCCTCCCACTATATTTTCTGCCTACTGTCGCATGGCCTTTCATCAACTCCTTCCTCTCTTTAAATCCAAGAGCATACCAATTTTGACCGCTTTCTCTTTTTTTCCTCATTGGATAAAATGAGAAAAAGGGATAATCAGGCAACGTGGGATACAGCCGAACCGTGGTGTAATACTCCATAGCTTTTTCAAAAGCACTCATTCGGTTCAAAAAATCCTCTGTTCCGGGTTGAATGCCAGAAGCAATTAATTCTTCTTCGAACTCTTCTCTTGTCGTAGTATATTCGGATTTTTCTGTCATCGAAAAAAAAGAATAATGAAGGTTCCAACCATCTAAGCTAAAAGTTTTTGTAAGACTTTTTTCAAACTCCTGCATTTTATGCAAATCAGGTCCTAGAATCATAAATCCAATGTCACAATGACACAGCATACAAAAAGTTGCGATTTGAAAACCTTCTTCCTTTTTCATTCGGTCAACTATAGAACCGATTTCAACTTCAAAATCTGGATGAACATGCCCATCTTTTCTTTTCCAATGATCAATCGAAAAGAACAAATGAACAACAAAAAGCCCTTCTTTTGCCTTCAATCTATTCATTTAAAAAAACTCCTTTTTGGATTGCATAATACTTGGTAGAATGCATTGTATCTATGGCATAATTACATTTTTTTGAGCAAAAAATAGTATTAGAAAGTATCACTTTCTAAATGCTAATTCAGCTGCCTTTTCCATAATGAATACAAAATATAGTGGGAATAGTTCTCCTTCATCTCCCAACGAGCTATCTAAAAATCCAAATGGTCTTTATATCAATACCATGCGTTCTCATTCCTTAAGTGAGGCCTTAAAAACCTTTAAACAAAAAACCCAACTCCCCTCCCCTTTCTCTTCCAATGCTTCTCCCTTATCTTTAGAACAACCACGTCAAACTCTCTCTTCCAAGTCCACTACTCAACTGGTCTCCAAAGGTCCATCCTCCAAAGGAGTAAGTGGTGAAGCCCTCATTAGATCTGTTCAACTGGTGAAAGAATATGGTGGAAGAAAAGTGGTTAATGGAGTGGATCTTGTTGTTAACAAAGGAGAAATTGTAGGGCTTTTAGGTCCTAATGGGGCAGGTAAAACAACCACCTTTTATATGCTTGTAGGCTTAGTGACGCCAACAAAAGGAAAGGTATTTATTGAAAATGAGGACGTAACAAAAATGCCGATGTATAAGAGAGCTAGAAAAGGATTAGGATATCTTCCTCAAGAAGAATCGGTATTTAGAAAGCTAACGGTAGAAGAAAATCTCATGGCTATTCTTGAATTTTTGGATATATCCAAGGAAGAGAGAATGCATCGGCTCGAAGAACTTATTCGTGATTTTGGGTTGGAGAAAGTAAAAAAAACCATTGCGATGTCTTTGAGTGGAGGGGAAAAAAGGAGGCTCTCTATAGCAAGAGCCTTAACAACCTCCCCTTCGATTTTACTGCTTGACGAGCCTTTTAGTGGAGTCGATCCACTGGCTGTTTATGATCTGCAACAGCTTGTCTTAAGTTTAAAAGAACGGGGCGTTAGTGTGCTCATAACAGACCACAATGTCAGAGAAACTCTATCCATCGTTGATCGTGCTTATCTTATATATGAAGGAAAAGTCATGAGCCACGGCACAAGTGAATTTTTAATCAACGATCCTATCACAAGAGAACTCTATCTTGGTCCTCGATTTAGCATGTAAAATCTCTTCCTTTGCTATTTTTTACCAATAAAAAGTCGAATTGTACTTTATTGTTTTCATTCTTATATTTCTTCATTTCCAATAGGAGAGGTGCTTAGAAGAGGTTTTTTAAAAAACCCTAAGTATTTTTTCCATACAAAACTACAAAAAGATAAAGAAAAGAAGCCTGTGATCGATTACGAATCTGAACTCAACGAAGAACAGAGAAAAGCGGTAACCGCTCCACTTGGTCCAATCCTAGTTATTGCAGGAGCTGGAAGCGGAAAAACTCGTACTTTAACCTATCGGGTTTCCTATCTGATCGAAAAACAAATCAAACCCGACCATATCCTTCTAGCCACTTTTACCAATAAGGCTGCTAGAGAAATGCTCCACCGAGTTGATCGGCTTGTAAGAACAGATACCTCCAAAATTTGGGGAGGTACTTTTCATCATCTTTGTAATAGGTTTTTAAGAAATCACGCTACAGCCATAGGTTTCGAGCAAAACTTTACGATCCTAGACAGGGAAGATTCCCTAAGTCTATTGTCTGAATGTATTCAAGAACTGAATATAAAGCATAGTGGCAAACTTTTTCCTTCTCCAGAAGCCCTGCTTGAAATTTTCTCTTTATCAGTCAATAAAGTAAAGCCTCTTTGGAAAATCATCGAGGAAGCTTTCCCACATTTTTCTACTTATGCTGAAGACATTTCAAAGCTTCAGAAACTCTTCAACGAACGGAAAAAAAAGTCTCAACTTGTAGATTATGATGATCTCCTATCCTATACGGTAAAACTTTTTCAAGAAAATGAAAAGATCTGTCGCTTTTATCAATCTTATTTTGAATACATTCTTGTTGACGAATATCAAGATACCAGTCGGATTCAAGCAGAGTTCATCGATATGCTCGCTCAACGCTTTCATCAAGTCATGGCGGTAGGAGATGATGCTCAAAGCATTTATTCCTGGCGCGGTGCAGAAATTGAAAATATCCTTACATTCCCTAAAAAATACCCATCAGCTTTAGTCGTTAACATAAAGACAAACTATCGAAGCACACCCGAAATTTTAGCTTTAGCCAATGCAGCCATAGCAGGCAATCAGTTCCAATTTCCAAAAGAATTAAAAGCCATTAGGAATAGTCTCAAAGAAAGCAAGCCGCTTCTGCTCAGCTGTTCAACGGCTTCTACTCAATCAATGGAGATTGCAAATCATATCGAAAAATTTAAAGCCCAGGGCATCAATTATAACGAAATCGCTATTCTCTATAGAGCACATTTTCACGCATTAGAAATCCAACTTGAATTGACCCGCAGAAAGATTCCTTTTGAAATCACTAGTGGCATCCGTTTTTTTGAACAAGCTCATATAAAAGACATTTGTGCCTTTTTACGATTTTACATCAATCCATACGATGAAACTGCTTTTAAACGAATTGTAAAAATGTTTCCTGGAGTTGGACAAAAAACGGTGTCGAAACTTTGGGAAGAATATATAACTATCACCGGGTCAATAGAAAAACTCAGCCCTCCCAAAGTCTCCTCAAAGGCATGGAAAAATTGGTTAGACCTCCAAAAGATGTTAGCATCTAAAGAGTATGAAAATAATCCTTCCAAACAACTCGAAGCTGTTCTTAATGGAGTGTATATGGAGCATTTAAAAGTCCTTTATGACAGCTATCAGAGAAGACTTGAAGACATTGAAGGGCTTATTAGTTTTGCTTCCAATTACGATGCCACCGAAGACTTTCTTTCCCAGGTTTCCTTGTTAACAGGAGTGGATACAGCCCAGGAGGAAAAAAATGGGGTACGTTTAAGTACGATCCATCAAGCCAAAGGATTGGAATGGAAAATAGTTTTTTTGATTATGCTGTGCGATGGACTATTCCCTTCAAATTATTCTTTAAAGCATGCAGCACTCCTTGAAGAAGAAAGAAGACTTTTTTATGTCGCTGCAACACGAGCAAAAGATCAACTTTTTCTATGTTATCCCTGCAGTAGGTCTTTTAACTATCGAGAAACTCTTTATCTCCCCTCACGTTTTGTTGAAGAAATCCCAAAAAATCTTTTGGTCGAAGTAAAACTGCCTTAATCTATTGCTATTATGAGTGAGGGCTTTGTTCATCTCCATCTCCATTCAGAATACAGTCTTCTTGATGCATCTGCTCGAATCAAAGATATCGTCAACAAAGCTAAAGAGTTGGGCATGCCAGCGGTAGCGCTCACTGATCATGGAAATCTTTATGGGACGATCGAATTTTACAAAGCTTGCATTCAAGAAAACATCAAACCCATCATCGGCTGTGAAGCTTATATAACTGCTGGAAGCCGCTTTGACCGCAAAGGCAGTAGAGAGAAAATCTACCATATTACTCTTTTAGCTAAGAATCAACAAGGGTATAAGAATCTTTTAAGACTCATTTCTTTATCTCATCTAGAAGGATTCTATTACAAACCCAGAATCGATCGGATTCTGCTTAAAGAATGTGGCCAAGGGATTATTGGTACGAGTGGCTGCATGAATGGAGAGATTCCACAAAAGATTTTGGAAGGAGACATCAAAGCGGCTAAAAAGCTTGCCGAAGAGTATAGCCGTCTATTTGAACCCGAGTGCTTTTATTTAGAAATACAAAACCATGGCTTAAAAGAAGAAGCCACAATAAGAGAAGTGCTCGCCGATTTTTCTAAGAGTTTGGGACTGCCTTTGGTGGCTACTAATGATGTCCACTACATGGAGCAAGAAGACGCCCAATACCATGATGTTTTACTCTGTATTGGAACAGCCAGCCAGATCAATGACACTAAAAGAAAGAAATACCCTTGCGCTGAATTTTACTTCAAATCCCCCCAACAAATGGAAGAGCTTTTTAAGGAATATCCTCAAGCTCTAGAAAACACTTTGACTATAGCCAACCAATGTGATGTTTTCATTGAGTTAGGTAAAAACCGGTTTCCTGCCTATCATCCTCCTGCTCCCTATAGTCAAGAAGAATATTTAAAAAAGCTCTGTTATGAAGGCTTAGAAAAAAGATATGGCGACAGGAACCTAGAGGAAAAGGAGAAAATAAAAGAAAGATTGGATTATGAACTGTCCGTTATAGAAAAGACAGGTTTTTCGAGTTATTTTTTAATAGTCTGGGATTTTATCCATTATGCCAAAAAAGAAGGCATTCCTGTAGGTCCAGGCAGAGGCAGTGCAGCAGGTAGCCTAACAGCCTATATCCTAGAAATCACTGATATTGACCCTTTAAAGTATAAATTGGTCTTCGAAAGATTTCTCAATCCACAAAGGGTTTCACCTCCTGATATTGACATCGATTTTTGTTATAACCGCCGTTCAGAGGTTATTGATTATGTCAGAAAAAAATATGGAGAGAGATCTGTCGCCCAAATTATCACTTTTGGGACGATGGGAGCAAAGATGGCGGTAAGAGATGTAGCTAGAGTGCTGGGTCTAAGCTATCAAGAAGCGGATCGTATTGCCAAGATGATCCCAACTGACTCGTCAATGACCATAGAGAAGGCCAAAGAACTGAATCCGCTCCTCCAACAACTCTATGCTCATGATCCACAATGCCAAGAAGTTCTCAATATCGCCTCCAAACTGGAAGGATTAACTAGACAGGCTGGTGTGCATGCAGCTGGGGTTGTTATTTCTGATGGAGATCTGCTGGATTTTGTCCCTCTTTCTCGCGGAGATAATGAAGAAATAGTGACTCAATGGTCCATGGAACCTATTGCAGAAATCGGACTGCTGAAAATGGATTTCTTAGGGCTAAAAACGCTAACTGTCATTTCTGAATGCTTGGAGCTTATAAAAAAAAGCGGGGAAAATCAAACACTTGATCCAAATCGTTTTCCCCTTGATGACAAGAAAACATACGAGCTTTTGGGACTTGGATGGACCGTAGGGGTATTCCAGCTGGAATCACCGGGTATGGTTGAGCTAGCTAAAAAACTTAAACCAGGAAATATCGAAGATATCATCGCTCTAGTGGCTCTTTATAGACCAGGACCAATGGAAAATATTCCTGCCTATGCTGAAAGAAAGTTAGGCAAGGTGCCTATAACCTATGACCATCCTCTTTTAGAACCGATTCTAAAGGATACCTACGGGGTTATGATCTATCAGGAACAAGTCATGCAAGCGGCTAGCGTTTTGGCTGGTTATTCTTTAGGAGAATCAGATCTTCTGAGAAGAGCCATGGGCAAAAAAAAGCCTGAAGAAATGCGAAAGCATCGCAGCCTATTTGTCAAAGGATGCAAGGAAAAAAACAACATTCCTGAAGAAAAGGCCAATCAGATTTTCGAAACGCTGGAAAAGTTTGCTGGTTATGGTTTTAATAAAGCTCATAGCGCCTGTTATGGTTATTTGGCTTATGTTACTGCTTATCTCAAAGCAAACTACCCTGTATTTTACCTTTGTACGCTTTTATCTAACGAGTTAGGAGATACCGAAAAAATCTCCCAACTTGTTTCCGAATGCAGACGAATGGGTATTGCCGTTTTACCACCCGATATTCTCAAAAGCGAGGTACGCTTTTCAGTAGAAAATGGAGCGATCCGCTGGGGACTTTCAGCAATTAAAAACGTAGGAGAGTCTGTTGCGGAAGCAATAGTACGAGCAAGGAAAAAACATGGCGATTTTGCTTCCCTGTATGAGCTGTGTGCGCATCTTGACTGTCCATTAAATAAAAAGTTTTTAGAAAGTCTGATTAAATCTGGTGCGTGTGATAGCCTTAGAAAAAGTAGAAAAGAATTGCTTGAGAGTCTTGGAGAGGCAATGGCTCAAGGAAACAAAACTTCCAAAGAAAGGTTAAGTGGCCAACAGTGTCTTTTTGAAGAACCCAAAGAGAACAATCCTAAGGCTTCTGAAATAGCCGAAGAGTATCCACTGAACCTTCGGCTCCAATGGGAAAAGGAACTATTAGGAATCTATTTAAGTGGTCATCCAATTGATGAATGGATGCCTCTGATCAAATTATTCCAACAAATCCCAATTTCCCAGCTGCAAGAGCTAGCGGATAATACTCGGCTTTACATCCCTGGAGTTATCACTCAAATTGAGAAAAAGACTTCCCAAAAATCCAAAAAACCCTATCTGAAGCTTATGCTCGAAGATCAGACTGGACATATCGAAGCCATTCTTTTTTCCGACGCATTCCAAGCGACTTCTACCAATGAATGGGGAGCAAAGGCTTTTATTGTAGATGCTCAGATAAATAAAAAAGAAGAAAGTATTTCGATTCGATCTTCACATCTTTTTACTATAGAAGAAGCTATTGAGCACTTAAAACCTAGGCTTTTTTTGACCATTGCTGAAGAAAACTGGACTCCAAACCACTGGAAGAAGCTTCACGATATTCTTTTAAAGCATCCAGGCAATACCCCTGTTGTATTAAGGTATCTAACAAAAGAAGTCGTATGTGAAATCGCCACCGGCGAAACCTTTAATGTTAATGTTTTGCCTTCTCATCTGCCTTCCCTTTTGCAGGAGTTAACTGCTCTGCTCCCTCAAGATTCCTTAAAACTGAAATTTAATAAATCTTCTTACGATCATTCCAAGCAAAGCTCTCTTCCCTACTCATGAATAACGAAAGTCTTATTATAAGGGTATCGACTCCAAGTAGAAACTACTTGGTTCGGATAGGCAGAGGCCTCCTACAGTCAAGTGGTTTGCTTGCCTCCCAATTAGGTTTGGAAAACCGAGTCGTTCTTTTACATGACGAAGCAGTCAAAACTTATGCCCTGCAAATAATCGATTCACTGAAAGGCTATGGCTTCAAGCCTGGGATTATTTCTATTGCTTCGGGAGAAAAATCAAAAAGTTTTAGGACTCTAGAAGCAATTGTCAAAAGGCTTGCAGAAATGAAGTTGGATCGCAAAAGTACACTACTCGCTTTGGGCGGTGGTGTTACAGGCGATCTCGTTGGATTTGCTGCTTCTATATTCCTTAGAGGAATATCTTTCATTCTCATTCCTACAACCCTTTTAGCAATGGTTGACAGCTCTATTGGAGGAAAAACAGGCATTAATCTTCCTCAAGGGAAAAATTTAATTGGCTCGTTCTATCAGCCACTTGAAGTATGGATCGATCCTGAAGTTTTGCATACGCTCTCGCCAAGACTCCTCAGTGCAGGTATGGCTGAAGTCATCAAATACGGGATGATTGCTGAAGAAAAGTTGCTGGAGGAAATTGAAAAAAAAGAGGAAGCCAATCTCCTCGATCTGATAAAAAGAAGTGTTGAAATCAAAGCAAAAATAGTAAGCGAAGACGAACAAGAAAAAACTGGGAAAAGAGCTATTCTCAATTTTGGCCATACTCTAGGACATGCCCTAGAAGCAGCCAACCAGTATAAAGATCTTTTGCATGGTGAAGCCGTTGCTATCGGAATGCATGCTGCCTGCTTGCTCTCCAATTGGTTATTGTCGTTTCCACTTTCTTCGATTGAAAGATTAAAACACATTTTGCGATTATACTCTTTACCTCTGATCGCTAAGGGGTTTTCCAAACAAGCAATCCTCCATGCCCTTGCTGTAGACAAAAAAAGAGTTCAAGGCGTTAATTCTTGGATTCTCCTTCAGTCTATTGGTTTTCCAGTTATTAGCAAAGAGGTAAAAAAAGCCGATATTGACCGCCTACTAAAAGAAATCCTACAAGGGAGCTAATCGAACTGTTGGCATGAACAATGATTATTATATAAAGTTCGACTTTATCTTCGATTTTTACAAATCCCGGCAATAGGATCCGGAAGCAAAAATCATCACCGATTGTGGTGGCATTGAAAATGTTTTTCAAGACTACATCAAAAGAGATTGTTGAAAAATGTGGTTTAAGCCAAAAAATCACTCAGAAAATTTTCCTGCCTATTGATGAATAGAAGATTAATGAGAAAATCAATTAGTATAGGAACCTTGGCATAGAGGCAATTTGTTACGAGGACCCTACGTATCCTTCGGTACTTAAAGCTATTGATTCTCCGCCCTTAATGCTTTATTGCAAAGGACAGATTCCAGAAAAACGGAACTGTGGTATTGCCATTGTGGGAAGCAGAAATCTAACCCCTTATGGCATCCAAATAGCTAGAAGACTCGCCTATCAAATTGTTAGGGTAGGATTTGGTATCATTTCAGATGGTGCTTTGGGTATAAGCTACCCACGCTCAACTGTGAGCTCTGTGGCTGCAGAGGGAATCACATGGGCCATAATGGGTTCAGGACTGGGTTGGTTTCATCCCCCTCAAAAGAATCTTGAATTATTAGAAAAGGTCATGAAAAAAGGATTGATCCCTAGTGAATTTCCTCCTGGAACAGCACCTAGCCGATCTACTGTTCTTCTCAAAAATAGGATTATTAGTGGCTTATCTATTGGGGTGATGGTGAAAGCTGTCCAGGGACGTACCTCCCTTTTAACTGCTCTCAATAGCTCTGGAACAGGGCAGACAACTTTTTACCGTTCCTGGTCGTAGAGACAATCTCTTTGCTTTTGGCCCCAATCAGCTTATCAAAAAGGGAGCAAAGCTTGTATGTGCCTTAGAGGATATTCTTGAAGAGATTAGTTATTCTTAGAGATTAGTTATCTATCCCCTTTGGTCTATTCGAAGAGAGGGGATAAAGAAAGAGCTTCAAAAATTAAACTTTCTAAGGATGAACAACAGGTGTATCTAGCCATGGAAGCAGAAGAAACTTCTATAGAAGAATTGGTCAGAAAAACAGGCTTAGCTCTTGCTACCCTTTTTTCTGTATTAAATCGATTAGGGACGAAAAAAATCGTTTGTCAACTTCCTTTAAGGCGTTATGACCGGACTTTGTAAAGGGAAAAACTAGAATGGCTCACTTAAATGCTTTTAGATTTCTTGTGTAAAATATTTTAATAAATATCATTGAATAAGCAAAACAAACAAAAGAACGAGATGGGTAAAACATTGGTTATTGCAGAGAAGCCGAGTGTGGCTCAGGATATTGCCGAAGCTTTGGGAGGTTTTCCTAAAGGACGGCATGCGGTTTATGAAAATGAAAAGATGGTGATTAGTTCAGCAGTCGGACATGTCGTTGAACTCTGTCTGCCTGCGGAAATGGATGTTCGACACAAAAAATGGTCTTTGGTTAATCTCCCCATTCTCCCAGCTTCCTTTTCCTTAAAACCGATAGAAAAATCAAAAGAAAGACTCGATCTTCTGGTTTCCTTGCTCCACAGAGAGGACATTGATCTGATTATCAATGCTTGCGATGCCGGAAGAGAAGGAGAGCTTGTTTTCAGGTATCTCATTCGCTATGCGAATGTCAATAAGCCCATACAAAGGCTCTGGCTTCAGTCGATGACCAAAGAAGCCATTATCGAAGCTTTTAGAAATCTAAGAGCACTAAGTGAAGTAGAGGGATTGGCCTGTGCAGCAGTATCAAGATCAGAAAGCGATTGGCTTATTGGCATAAATGGAACAAGGGCCCTTACAGCCATCCATTCCAAATCCAATGGATTTAGGTTGACTTCCGTCGGTAGAGTGCAGACTCCGACTTTAGCAATGGTTGTAGCGAGGGATAAAGAAATCCTTCAATTCAAACCACAGACTTATTGGGAAATCGTGGGAACATTTCGATCCTTTCAAGGAGAATATAAAGGGAAATGGTTTTTAGAAAAAAACTCTCAATCAGACAAAGCAGACAATCACCCTGAACGGCTATGGAATCAGGAACAATGTCAGAAAATTGTGGAAAAATGCTTAAACAAATGGGGGAATGCCACTGAAGAAAAAAAACTTTCCTTACAGTCTCCTCCTTTACTCTTTGACCTCACAACACTTCAAAGAGAAGCTAATTATCGTTTAGGCTACAGCGCCCAGAAAACCCTACAGATTGCGCAATCCTTATATGAAAATCACAAACTGATTACTTATCCTCGGACGGATTCCAAATTTCTTCCCGAAGATTACGTCGAGAGAGTTAAGGAAGTGCTGAAAAGTCTTTCTAATGAATCATTTCAAGCTTTTGCTAAAGAAATCTTAACTCATGGATGGGTGAATCCAAAGAACAGGATCTTTAATAACCAGAAGGTTTCCGATCATTTTGCTATTATTCCAACAACTAATACCCCCAAATCCCTCAATGCTAGTGAGGAAAAAATTTATCAACTTATTGTAAGAAGATTTCTGGCTTCCTTCTATCCTCCAGCCGAATGGGATGTAACAAAACGGATTACAATTATCGAAGAGGAAGCTTTTAAAACCGAAGGCAAAAGCCTTAGATCTGCTGGCTGGTTAAAAGTTTATGGAGCCGTAGAATCTATAGAAAATAAAGAGGAAAAGGAACAATCACTTTGCCCAATCGAGCAAGGGGAAAGAGTTTTAGCCATTGCATTAGAAACCGTTACTAAAGAAACAAAACCCCCAGCTCATTTTACAGAAGCAACCCTTCTTTCAGCCATGGAAAGTGCAGGCAATCTTGTTGAAGATGAAATACTTCGGGAAGCCATGTCGAAAAAAGGGTTGGGAACCCCGGCAACCAGAGCTGCAATTATTGAAGGATTGATAGAAGATGGTTATATTCGAAGGCAAAAGGGAAAAGAACTTTTGGCTACCCCAAAGGCATTTGCTCTCATAGAACTGTTGGAAGCCATCAATATCCATACCTTAAGATCCGCTGAACTTACTGGAGAATGGGAATTTAAACTACAGCAGATGGAAAAGGGGAACTATCCTCAAGAAAGATTCATGAAAGAAATCTACCAACTGACCGAATCGATTGTCGAAAAAGTCAAAGCTTTTGGTTCAATCGATAATTTTAGAAAACCTCTTCCCATTTCTACTCCTCAAGGGCATACCATCGAAGAAACCTTATATGAATATAGATCCCATGATAACTCCTTTCGATTGACAAAGTATATCGCTGGACGGCCGTTGTTTCCCAATGAACTGGAAGGTCTGCTTGCCAACAAAGAAATTGGCCCTCTCAAAGGATTTTATAATAAAAGCGGGGATCCCTTTAGCGCCTCTTTAAAATTAGACGACGAAAGTGGTCATGTCAGTTTTGTTTATGAAAAAAAGAATCCACAAGAAAACATCGAAGAAATTATTTCTGAAGAATCTCTTGGGAGTTGCCCTCTGGATCAAGCATCGGTAGTGGAAACAAAAGGATACTATGCCTGTACCAATTTTCTTCAATCCTCGCATAATGGAAACCGCAAGTGTACATTTAGAATAAATAAAGAAATTCTTGGTCAAGAATTATCCAGAGAGGAAGTCCAAAAGCTTCTGAAAGAGAAAAAAACCTCTCTTCTTACCCAATTCCGATCTAAAAAGAGAAAGAAAAACTTTTCAGCCCATCTTGTTTTGAACGAACAAGGAAAGCTCAGCTTCGAATTTCCTGCCAAAGCAAGCAAGAAGAATGGAGCTATTAGCCGATCCAAAACAGGGGAAACTTCTAAAAAAAGGAAATCAGCAAAAAAAACCTCCAAAACTAAAAAGAAGCAATCTCCAAAAAGCAAGAATTAATGACCATCCGCTTCATCCATACCTCCCCCTTAGGTTCTCTGAAAACCTTTTGAATTATGTAATTGAACCACAGGAGGAGCTATTGTTAAAATAGGCTTTAGAAAAGCCAAACGGCTACTTTTTCTCTAATTAGAGCAATGTTCTTTGGTCAACAGCTCCATACCAGAGAATACGTAAGCTATAGAAAGCTTATTAATTAGGGAGTCTAATGGCTCAACGAGGCCGAAGAAAAGTATTCTTTTAGAAACTTATTCTCTCTCTCAGCATTTATTGATATAGAAATTCAAAGAAGCCTCACTTCCTAAACTCTAAAGCTACAGGAGATTTATTTATGTCTGCTGATATCGAAAACATCGATCTGCACATTGAATATTGGAACGCTGCAAATTATCTGGCAGCTGCCCAATTTTATTTAAAAGAAAATCCTCTGCTCCTTGTTCCATTAAGACCCGAACACCTAAAGCCACGCATTCGAGGGCATTGGGGATCAGCCCCGGGATTAAATCTTATTTATGTTCAGCTCAATAGGTTAATTAAAAAAACCAATGCTCAATTCCTTTTTATTACCGGGCCTGGGCATTGTTCCTCGGCGATTCTGGCAAACCTGTATCTGGAAGGGACTTATTCAGAATTTTATCCTGAAATTTCTCAAGATCTAGATGGTCTCACTCTTTTTTGCAGGCAATTTTCTTCCCCTGGTGGAGTTCCCAGCCATGTAAGCGCCATGACGCCTGGATCTATCCACGAAGGGGGGGAACTGGGCTACTCTCTTTTGCATGCTTTTGGTGCCGTATTCGATCATCCTGAGCTTATTGCAGCAGCTGTTGTGAGTGATGGCGAAGCAGAAACTGGACCGTTGGCTGCCAGCTGGCAATCAATAAATTTTCTCAACCCCACTAGGGATGGAGCTGTCTTACCGATTTTTCATGTAAATGATGGAAAACTTTCTGGACCCACCATCTTCGGAAGGATGGAAGATAAAGACATAGCCATGTTTTTTTCTGGCATGGGTTATGAGCCTCTCTTTGTTTGTGGAAACGATCCAAGGCAGGTCCATACGGAACTAGGCATTGCTTTAGAAAAATCCTACGCAACGATTCGGCAGATTCAACAAGAGGCAAAAGAAAAAGGAGTGCATTCCAAGCCCCGATGGCCCATGATCGTGTTAAGAACCCCTGATGGGTGGACGGGCCCCAAAGAAGTGGACGGTGTAAAAATAGAAGGCACTTATCGTTCTCATAGAAGTCCACTGATGGATGCACGAGAAAATCCTGAACATTTGAAACTTTTAGAATCTTGGCTTAAGAGTTACCATCCTGAAAAACTGTTTGATGAATCTGGAAAACTACGAAAAGATCTTTCAAATCTTGCTCCAAAGGGGAGTCTTCGAATGGGTGCAAGTCTCTATGCGAATGGAGGTAGTCTTTTAGTCGATTTGGTTTTGCCTGATTACACTGAATACCAAGTTGGTGTCAAACAACCTGGAAATACCGTCTCAGAACCCACACATGTTCTAGGGAAGTATCTTCGGGATGTGCTTCGAAGAAATCCAACGAACTTTCGTATCTTTTGTCCTGATGAAACGGATTCGAATCGGCTTTCAGCTGTTTTCGAGGTAACAAATCGCTGTTTTGTAGGCAGGACAAATCCAGATGACGATCATCTATCTGCTGATGGAAGGATCATGGAAATTTTGAGCGAACACTGCTGCCAAGGTTGGCTCGAAGGCTACCTTCTTAGCGGCAGACATGGACTGTTGGTTTCTTACGAAGCTTTCGCCATGATTCTTGATTCAATGGCAAGTCAACATGCCAAGTGGCTAAAACTCTACAGGGAAATACCGTGGAGAAAACCTATAGCTTCTCTTAATTATCTATTGTCTTCCCATGTATGGCGCCAGGAATACGATGGCTATACCCATCAAGGCCCTGGATTTATCGATACACTGATTAACAAAAAAGGATATGTAATCAGAATCTATCTCCCACCAGATACAAATACATTGCTTTCTGTCATGGATCATTGTTTAAGAAGCAGAAACTATGTTAATCTGATTATCGCTGAAAAGCAGCCAGCTCTTAATTGGCTTAATATGGAGGAAGCTCGTGCTCATTGTGCCCGTGGGGCTTCTATTTGGACCTGGGCTAGTAATGATGAAGGAAACCCGAATATCATTCTTGGCTGTGCGGGGGATGTCCCAACATTGGAAACAGTGGCTGCTTCTTGGCTTCTACAAAAACATTTTCCTGAGCTTAAAGTCAAAGTAGTGAATGTTGTCGATCTGATGACCCTTTCTCCTCCAGCCTATCATCCTCATGGAATGGATGAACAAAGGTATATTCATCTTTTTAGTGCCACTCAACCTGTCCTTTTTGCTTTTCATGGCTACCCTAGAATGGTCCATGACCTCATTCATGGACGACCTAATCCGGCCAGGTTCCACGTCCGTGGCTTCCAGGAAGAGGGAACAACCACAACCTCTTTTGACATGGTCGTTCTCAATAAGATGAGCCGGTACCACCTGGCCATTGATGCAATCAAATATGCTTTAAAAGGAGTCCCTCATCTCCGAACAAAAGGAGAAAATATGATCGCCTTTTTTGAAAGAAAAATAGCTGAACACTCTGCTTATGTTAAGGCCCACCTGGATGATATGCCAGAAATTAAAAATTGGACCTGGAGCAATCCTTCAGCTAGTTAAAGCTCAACTGATGTTAGGCTTAAGTTTTTTTAATCCTGGCAAACCATATGAAAAAGGTGATAAACAAATAAATAATGGCACAAAACCGGAAGGTATCATCAACCGCTAAAATATAGCTTCTTTGGCTGACTAAATTCCCATAGATTTTTAATGCCTGCATGGAATCAAGTCCCCAATCTCTGAGTCTTTGGAGAAATTCAACCACCTGAGGGTCGAATAAGCTACGGGTTTCAACAAGACGAACTTGCTGGAAAGCAGTTCGATGCTCTAAGAGTGTGCCTAAAAGTCCTCCGCCAATAGAAAAAGAAAAAGTCCTTAGCAAGATACTCTCGTTTATCGCCTTTTGCTGATTGCGCTTCGATAGACCTTCTATACTTATTCGATTGATTGCTGGCAATAACCCAACCATGCCTCCTAACAAGATTTGGGAGAACAGAACTGTCTGAATAAAAAAGGATCGACGATTGAAAAAGTCATAATTACTTGTCATGTAGCAAAAGAGAGAGAGTATGGCAAAGCAGAGGCTGGCTACGGGCCTAGGATCAGAACGATTAGAAAGAAACACAGACAGAGGATAAAGAAAAGGAAGACACAAAAGCATAGGAAGAAGAGGCAGACTAGAAAGAAATGATGTATAACCTAATTGCTGGAGTGCTCCAATAAGCACAGAAAAGGAACCATATAGAAGGCCAAAAGAAATCGGTCCAAGCAAGTTAGCGATGGAAAAGTTAAGTTTTAGAAAATGTCGAACATCAAAGAATGGTTCTTTTTCTCCCAATTCCCAGATAATAAAATAAATGAGAGAACTTATCCCTAAAAAAAAGAAACAATTAATAAAAAATGAATTATACCAATCTTCATCCTGACCCCTTGAGACGACTATCTGGAAGGAGAAAAAACAAATGCTAAGAGAGGAAAGACCAATCCAATCCAAGGGAACGCTACGAGTTAAGTTATTCTTTTTTCTTAGAAGAACAAAGAGTACCCAAAAAAGAATCATATGTAAAAGGAAATTAATTAAGAAATAATCTCTCCAATTCCATCGGAATTCTTGCAGGATCCCCCCAATGGGTGGCCCAAAGCCAAATGTTGTCAATAGAAGAAACCCAAAAAGGGTCGTAACAAATGGCCATTTACTGATCGGATAAAAATCCATCAAAACATATTGACAAAGCATCATCACAGCTCCAGCTCCTAAGCCTAAAGGAAGCCTAAAAAAAAGAAAAAGATAGAAATCAGTTGTTATAGCCAAGATAAAATTACTCAAAATAAGAATGACAATGGCACCTAAAAGCGAACGCGTTTTACCATAAACAGTTGATAACCATGGACTGAGAAACATACCCAAAGCCCTACCAATAAAAAAAATGGTCGAAGTCCACATCGCATGACTTGGGCTTTGGCCTAATTCTCCTACAGCATGCCTGTTAAGCACCGCATAGGCAGATGAGCTGTAAACGGCCAGCAAAAATTCTGTGCTTAGCACAAGATGCAGAAAAAAAAAAGAAACTTTACCCATTTGCTGCCGCAAAGCAGGAATCCTTATCATATTTATAAAAAAATATTATTAATACAATAAAAAAGTTAAACTCTAAAAATGTTTTAAAATATAAATATGTTTTATATTCTATTATTTTTTATAAATATTAGATAATTTTATGATTTTTTACAAAAAAAATTTTTCTAGAATCAAATAAAGTCAATAAGCAAAAATAAAATATTATTATTTATGTTAATATTTTTCTAGAGGCACTGAATTTTTATTCTTACAAAAATTTTTCATTTCAAAAAAAAATTAATAGTATTGAATTTAAGTTTTGATTCTTTAGAAAATATTTAAACCGAAGAAAAAAAATTTTAGACAATGGCTTTTGAAACTAAAAAAGAACTTAAGCCGGCTTTGCTTGTTTTGTTACAGGGGCTCTTTAGTATCGAATTTCTTTTAGGTACCTATAGTCCTCCTGCTTATGCCACCTTTAATCTCTATCCAGCAGGCGATTTGGGGGTAAGCCCAAGCCATGCGTCCTGGATTTCGACGATTTATTTCGCTGGTCAGGCCTTCGGGCTATTTATAGGCCCTTGGTTTGATCGAGCTTTTGGTCGAGTCCAATCTTTGCTTTTCTCAATCGGGTTTTTTGCTCTATTCGATTTTCTTGTTGCCATTAGTTCAGACTACTATCTTTCCCTGTTCTTTAGACTGCTCCTTGGTATTTCTGGTGGTAGTACCATGACACTCTGCCAGCTTAATCTGCTCGATTACTATCCAATTAGTCGATGGCCTTTTGTGATCACCTATTTCGGATTTCTTCAGGTTTCTGTCTTTGGGTTTGGCCCAGTAGTCGGAGGGTTTATTAATGAATCATTTGGCTGGAGAGCCTATTTTTTGACAAGCTGCTCTCTTCATATCATCTGTGGGCTAATTATAAGCTGGATTCTTATTGTTCTTACCGAGAAAAGACAGGACGATAAGCCAGTTCCCCTTCCTTTCGATTGGATTGGATTTATGCTTTTGCTCTTTGCTGCTCTGTGCTTTCAAACCTTAGTCACGCGTGGACAGGATGAAGATTGGTATAATTCCACCTTTATTGACCTTCTTTTTCTCTTTGGTGTGATCTCGCTTCTCTATTTTGTTGTTTGGGAAATGGGTGAAAAAAACCCTTTCATCAATCTCAAACTTTTCTTAAAACCAACCTTTCTCATCTCCTCGATCATAACCCCTATTTCCTTTGCCATTGTCTATGGGCTTTTCTCGACTCTTGTTTTTACCCTTCAGGTATTGAAAAACCATACGAACTTCTCCTCTTTTCAAGCTGGACTAGCCATGGCTCCTTTATTGTTTTTTCTACCGATTATTTATCCTCTCTCCGTTTTTTTATCTCCAAGAATCAATCCCAAACTGATTGCTTCCTTTCTCTTAACTCTCTTAGGCATCTTCTGTTACTGGACTGGATATTACGATTTTTTCAACAAAAGAGCCTTTTTTGATCAATTTTTCAATCAATACATTCTTTTTAGTCAAGTCCTCAATGGTGCCTATGTTGGTCTTGTTCCAGCACTCAATGCTATAGCCATTAATGGATTATCAAAAAAAAACCAAGAATCTGCCGTGAATACAAGTATTCTCTTACGCACCTATTTTCTTACTTGGGGTGGAGGACTCCTTGGAACCATGCTGATGGAGCATAGGCGTGATTTCCAGCAGACACGCCTTGTTGAAACATTTACAAGTCAGAATTCAGAAAGTCTAAGCTTTATAGCCTCACTCCAACATCTAGGTCTGAATAGCTTACAGATCCAATCGAAGCTGGTAGAGCAAGCGGCTAGCCATTCCATTATTTTAGCTCTGGATGACACCTACAGGCTTTGTAGCTGGATTTTTTTTCTGATGGCTATTTTAGTCTGGATTCCAGCCATGAAAAGAAAAGAAATATAATTTCTTAAAATTTTCTACAATGTTTGTCGAAAAGAGAAAAACTGGTCTTCACAAAATATTATAATGGAGTGTTGTTTATCTATGGAGCCCTTGACAAAAGACAGATTTTGTAATGCTTATTTTCTCCTATTTATGTCAATGCTGATTGGCATGATGATTACGGGCTGCGCTACTTTGCCAAAAGACACACGTGTTGCAGCCCCCCTTGAAACTCCACAGATTAAAGAAACGCTTCATGCCCAATTTGACAACTCTTCTGAAAAAATAGTAAAAAAATGGCCTTCTCTTCGCTGGTGGGAGGAGTTTCACAATCCTGAAATGAATCGGATTATAACTATAGCACTGGGGAAAAATCCTGATTTAAAAGCTTCACTTTCAAGGATTCATCAAGCATGGGCCATTGCAGCCGGTGCCCGCAGCCGCTACCTTCCTTCCTTTAGTTCCACGCAATTTCTTTTCCCGGTGCCCCTGGGAGTCTTGCAACTTCCTGGGAGCAGTTTTTTTGGTCCGTTCGGAGACAACAGTTTCTTTTTTTGGAGTGTCATTCCTGCCCTCTCAAACTATCACTTAGATCTTTGGGGAGAAGATAAAGCTCGGGTGAGAGCAGCCATTGGCATGGCAAGAGCTTCTGAAGCAGAATATGCCCTCGCCCGACTTTTTCTGAGCACGACCCTCGCCAGTAGATACATTAGATTGGCTTCTGCTGAAGAAGAATTAGGACTGGCAAGGAGTGGACAAAAAATCATCAATGAACTGCTTCATCTTGTTCAGATGAGAAAAAAAAGTGGTATAGAAAACCTACTCCCAGTCCATACCATTGAACAGAGGCTGGAAACAATAAACCAACTCGTTAACAGCCTTGAAAGAGAAACGAAAATCTTAAAAGATGAAATCGCCAGGCTGGCTGGACAAAGTCCCGATTGGGGTAGAACGATTTTAGTAAAAGAATCGACCTTCCCAAAACGATTTCCCTTGCCAAAGTCTCTTCCTCTGGATCTTTTAGGAAGAAGACCTGATGTGGCGGTGAGCCGATGGAGAGCAGAAGCTCTTGCCCATCAAGTCAAAGTTACAAAAACGGCATTTTATCCAAATCTTGATCTCGTTGCTCTCGTCGGCTTTGAAACTTTGAATTTTGCAACCCTTTTTCTCAATCCCGCTTTACCTTTATTGTATATTGCTGGCCCTGCCTGGAATTTACCTATTTTCACTGCTGGCAGACTCAGTTCGGAACTTGTCGTAGCTCAGGAAGAATACAATATTGCTGTGGAAAGTTACAACAGCACGCTGCTTTCGGCTTTCCAACAAGTAGCCGATGCATTAGCCGTATGGAAAGAAACGGATAAAAATCTGAGTTCGCAGGAACAATCTACCAATTCAGCACAATCTAACGCTGAACTATCGGCAAGACTTTTTTCTGCTGGAATTAACACCAAGACTGATCTTTTAGACTTACAGTATACACTTATTCAATCTCAAATAACATTAAGTAATAGAACTGCTGAACATCTAGAAGCAGCTGTCGGCCTTTTTTTAGCATTAGGGGGTGGATATGAGTCCATCGAATGAAGCGGAAAAAAAAACAACCAATCTCAAGGACCCATGGAAGAAGATTTTGCGGTATTTAAATAGGTCAATAATCGCTTCTACCCCACCTAAATACCGAAGAAGAGTCATCCGCAATAGACGGCTTGTCCTCCTAACCTTGGGCATACTCTTTTTAGGATTTCTCTATTTCCTCCTTTGGTTTTTTATTTTCTGTCGAGTAGTGATCACTAATGATGCCTATGTCATAGGCAATCTTGTCCCCTTGAAATCACAAGTCAGTGGTGTAGTCACAGAAGTACTTTATGAAAACACTCAGCTTGTGCATCAAGGAGAGGTCCTAGTCAGGTTAGATAGGCTTGATTCAAGAGTCGCCCTGGAACGGGCAGAAGCTAATCTAGGGGAAACGGTCAGAAGGGTTGAAGATCTCTTCTACCAAGTCCAGGTCAGTAGGAATCGACTGTTAGCAGAAATTGCTAGATTAGATCGGCTCAAGCACGATTTAGCACGCTATAAAAGTGTTGTCTCTTATGGAGCCGTATCCGAACAGCTTGTGGATGATACCGAGCAGCAGGTCAAAGAACTTGAGGCACAAGTCAAACAGGATGAAGCTTCTCTCTATGATGCCGAATCCCAAATCTTTAACACAAAAATAGAGGATCACCCTCTAGTCAAACAAGCCGCCACCGAACTGAAAAATGCCTATTTGGATTATGTCCGAAGGGAAGTTTACGCCCCTGTTACTGGTTATATTGCCAATAGAAAAGTTCAGCCAGGGGATGAAGTCCATCCCGATACTTATCTTTTGTCAATTGTGCCTCTGGACTACCTATGGGTAGAAGCGAACTACAGAGAAAGAGAAATGAAAAAAATTCGTCCAGGTCAACCCGTTACTATTACAGTGGATTATTACGGAAGAAGGCTCATCTATCACGGTCAGGTAGAAGGATTGCATCCAGGTACTGGGAGCGCTTTTGCTTTGCTGCCTCCTGAAAATGCAACCGGAAACTATATTCATATTGTCGAAAGAGTGCCTGTCAGAATACGTCTTTCTCCAGAAGAACTAAAAAGACATCCCTTACGACCTGGTCTTTCAGTCATAGCACTGACCCATGTAGACAAAAAAGGAGAGCCTATTTTAAGTTCTTTAGTAAAGTTCCCAAAGGAAAAATATGAAGCACATATCTATGAAAGAGAACTAGATGGAGCCGACCAGCTTATCCAGAAAGTCATCGAATCGAATCTTTACAAGAACCGTTTATCACAACCTATCCATCCAGATAAAAAAGAAAAAGATTAATGAATTTAATAATTTTCTTTGACTGTTGTTTCTATTTTTGTCAAAAAAGAAAAAAATATCTTTGATCAATGGTTTTCATATGCGTCCTAAAATTAACAAGGTAGTCTTTTTTTTCCTTTTTTTAATCCTTAATTTTTCCACTCTTCTTACTTTGCTTACTTTGCCTCTTATGGGTGCCGATTTTGGGGATGACAACAGTGTATCTGTGGAAAATTCTGATCCTAAAGCAAAAGAAGAATTATCAAAAAATTTAAAGAATTTATCTAAAATCGATACCTTTCACTATCATCAAGGAGTTTATGCGGCTCTGTATGGGGGTGGAGGATACCTAGATTCAGGCCAATGGACCTATACAGATACAAAAGGAAATATAGGGATGGGAAATTATGGTGGCTCTTGGGGAGGAATTGGAGGGCTAAAAGTCGGTTACCAATATAAAGGTTGGCAGATCGGTCATTCCCCTTATAGAGTAACCGAAGCAGTGGAATTCGATGGGTTCTATGCTGGCTATTCGAATCCAATGAATGGGTACATAGGGACTTTTTCTGGGCCAGTATTCCATGGTAGCAGCGTGACTCCTGACATGCAATTGAATGTGGGGATTATGACAATTAATTCTTTAACCAAATTAATCACTCCCTATCGTTTTGCCCCATATATTGGATTTGGAGTTGGTGGAGGAATCGTTACAGCTTCTAATATTACTGGGATTGCTCCAGTTGGTGGATTCGATACTTCCCATTCCAGCACAACCGGAGTCTTTGTTCTTGCTGAAATTATGGGAGCAGAATATTACATCACTGATCATCTAAGTGTTTTTATTGAAGGGAAATTCATTTACTTTGATAGTTCAATTTCAATCTTCAAAAATTTGGCTCACTTTAATGTAATGACAAATACGCCGGCACAAGCTTCTTTCGCTTTAGGTAACTTTTTCCAATACATTGGTGTCGCTGGTGTCAAATATGTTTTCTGGTAAAACAGCGACAATACTTTATTCTTATTCAGGCTTATTGAACCACAAGCTATCTACGTATTCTATCCAATGAAGAACGGGAAGAGTGGTAGCCGATTGCAACTGCAGCCGACAGCCAACATTAGCCGTAAGAATCACTCCTGGTTTTCCAGAAAGAATATTTTTTATTTTTGCATCCAGTAGTTTTTGAGAATAATCTTTTTGGAACAAGGAGTAAGCACCTGCTGCCCCGCAGCAAATGTGATTATCTGGAATATCTATTAGGTGAATACCTAATTTTTTTAAAAGGGCTTCTACCCTCCCCCTCATTTTCATCCCATGTTGTAAAGTACAAGGACTGTGAAAGGCCACAGAGGGAAATAGGTCCGCAGCAAGTTTTAAAGGAAGCTCCTCTTTTTCTAAAATTTCGACAGGATCAAAAGTCAATGTAGCTATCTTCAAAGCTCTATTTTTATAAACTGGATCATCTTTAAAAACAACTCCGTAGTCTTTAATCATCTGACAGCAGGCCGAAGAACAGACAATAATCCCATTTATTCCTTTTTCTAGGTAGCGAGTCCATAAGTCGATATTGTTTTTCATCTGTTCCTTTGCCTTTTTTTTGTAGGATAAATGATAAGCCAATGCCCCACAACAACCTTCGTTTTGAACATCAATCAGTTGAATATTCAAACTGCCGAATAGTCTTCTAGTCGCTTCAAAAACAAAAGGATACAACACAGGTTCAACACATCCTTTAAAAAGAATCATTTGAGCTTGTCTTTCCCTCATCCACTGAGGCTTCTCATAACATCCTTTCTGGATGTTAGAAAGATTAGGTAATTTGCTGCGCAAATGTGGAGGTAAAAAAGCTCTCAAAAGATTTCCAATTTTAAACAGATAAAAAAACCTTTTCCTTTCTGACACAAAATAGAGAAGAAGCCAACGAAAGGCTTTGTCCAAAAAAGGTCGTTCTTTTACCTGCTCAACGAGTTCTTTGCCAATATCTGCAATTCTTCCAAATTGCACATTGGAAGGACAAGACGTTTCACAACCTTGGCATAACAGACAACGATCAAGATGCATTCTGGTCTTTTCTCCAGAAGCCTTGCCTTCTAAAAAAGCCTTTATCAAATATATTCTTCCTCGCGGTCCGTCTAGTTCGTCGCTTATTAATTGGTATGTTGGACAGGTGGCATTACAAAATCCACAATGCACACATGCTTTGATAAGTTCCTTGGCTTCCTTCCCGGCTTGAAGCTTGCTATACTTTAGGTGCAGTTGTGTATCCATGAGATGATTTAAAACTCCTCATAAATTCTACCTGGATTTAAAAGCCCAAAAGGATCAAAAGCCTCTTTAATCCTTCTATGAATCCGCATAAGAGCAGTATCCAAAGGAGAAGCCAAAGTCTCTTCCTTATCAAGGTACCAAGCATATCCTCCTTGATCACGTGCCCAACGAAAAATGGCCTCCCTATTGTCTCCTTCTCCCTTCCACCATCTCTGACTTCCACCCCAGTCGAAAAACCATTCCCCTTCAATCGGCGTCAAAGGGGCAGCTTGGGGAAGGACAAAGCGCCAGAGTCTTTGGCTATTTCTAAAAAAAGGATGGGTTCTTTCTTTGACGGAGTTCCAAAATTGATGATCGTTGGCTAAGATGTCTCCCCCAATTGCTTTTGCAGCCCTCCTTACAGGTTTTTCATAACCAGAAACTCTCACATAAAGTCGATTGTTATAATAACAACTGGCAGAAATCGGAAAATATTTAGCTGCAATGATTGAAAGAAAACGAAGTGCCTCAGTAGCATTTTTTTCTAAAACTACGGTAGTAGAAAATGGAGGGAGGGGAAGTACTTTAAAAGTCACTTCCAGAATTATCCCAAGGGTTCCCTGTGCTCCAGCCATAAGCCTGAAGAGATCAAAGCCAGCCACATTTTTGATGACCTGACTACCAAAGGTTAGCACCTCTCCCTTTCCATTAATGATCTTCACTTTTAAAAGATAATCTTTCAATGCTCCTTTGTAGGGTCTTGATGGACCAGAAAGTCCACACGCAACCACTCCACCTACAGTAGCTTGTTCTCCCAGATGGGGAGGTTCAAAAGGTAAATACTGGCCATGCTGCTTCAAGACTGCTTCCAGGTAGGCGATAGGAGTCCCACTCCTTACTGTTACAAATAGTTCCGCCGGATCATATGTAATGATTCCTCTATTTTCAGAAACGTTAATAGGATTCCCAAAAACTTTTCTACCTAATCTTTCTTTCGTTCCCCCGCCAATGATTTTTATCTTCTCTTTAAGACTAATAAGCCTTCTTATTTTTTCTATAAGCTCGTTTGTGATTGAGGAGGTGGTTGAAGAAGGAAAGTCTATCATTTTCAATTAGTAAAAAATTAAAATCTTTCTACATTTCTAAAAGCAATCTGTCCTTGATGCACATGCATCTTTCCAAATTCCGCACATCTATGAAGCGTGGGAATAGCTTTCCCTGGATTAAGCAATGCGTGTGGATCCAAAGCTCTTTTTAGCCGATGGAACTGCCAAATTTCCTCCAAGGAAAATTGGAAGCACATTGGCCCAAGCTTTTCAAGACCCACTCCATGTTCTCCAGTAATCGATCCTCCAACTTCTACACAGAGTTCAAGAATCTTTTCCCCTAAGCTTTCGACTCTTTCCTTCTCCCCAGCAATACTATTATCATAGAGAATAAGGGGATGGATATTCCCATCGCCCGCATGAAAAACATTTCCAACTCTAAGATTATATTGAGCGGCTAATTCGGCAATCCTGTTGAGCACAAAAGCAAGGCTTTTTCTTGGAATTGTTCCATCCATACAATAATAATCAGGAGAAATTCTCCCAGCAGCCGGAAAGGCTGATTTTCTTGCTTTCCAAAGGAGCAACCTCTCTTCCTCATTCTTAGAGAGGATGATCTCCGTAGCTCCCATCTGAATCATCATTTGTTCCACCAGCCTACACTCTTCCTCCACCTCTTCAAACATCCCATCAAGCTCACACAGCAGAACGGCTGCAACTGAAATTGGAAAGCCTACTTGAATATAGAATTGGACTGCTTCAATAACTAGCTTGTCCATAATTTCAAGTCCTGCAGGCACTATGCCTGAAGCAATAATCTGGCTTACTGTTTTACTAGCCTTAGTGATATCATCAAAACACCCTACAACAAGCTTTGCACATTCCGGCTTTGGCACAAGACGTAGTGTAGCTTCTATAACTATTCCAAGCATTCCTTCGGATCCTACTATTAAAGAAAGAAGATCACAACCAGGGCTTTCACCCCCCACATTCCCTATTGATACAATCTCCCCTTCTACAGTCAGCATCTTTATCGCAAGCACATTATTGACTGTAAGGCCATATTTCAAACAATGGATTCCTCCAGCATTCTCAGCAATGTTTCCTCCAATCGTACAAGCAATCTGAGAGGAAGGATCTGGTGCAAAATAAAGTCCATAAGGAGCAGCAGCCTGGCTTACCTGCATATTAGTGACCCCAGGCTCTACTCTAGCAATCCGATTTATAGGATCGATTTCAAGAATCTGATTGAATTTAGACAGGCTAAGAACAATCCCTCCCTCCACAGGTGTTGCACCTCCCGAAAGCCCCGTACCCCCTCCTCGCACCACTATGGGTACTCCGAATCGCTTGCAAGCAGACAAGATCACAAGGATCTCTGCAATTTTTTGTGGAATCACCACAGCTAAAGGCAATACCTTAAAAGCGGTCAGTCCATCGCACTCATACACAGAGAGTTCTTCAGGTTCATGGATCACTTCCTCTTTAGGTAAAGAGTGTAAGAGTGTTTTGATTAACTCCGAATGGTTTTTAGAATTTTTTGTTTTTCTTTCCTTAAACATTATATATATAAAAAATATCCTATTAATACATTATTTGCTATTGCTTCAAGATAAACGTTGAGATTCAAAAAAGATAAAATTGCATTCGTAATAGCTATGTAGTAGCCCTAAACACCGTTTCTAATAATTTTATTTTGCTTTGGAAAGCAACGAAAAAGAAAAAAAGAAGGAGGTATTCCTTATTCAGTAATCTTGAGAAATGACTGTTTTTTTTGTAATTTATAATGTCTATGGATTGCTTTACTAGTTATTTTTTAGCCATTACTCCCACCCCTGATACTATTTCCTATAGGAATTCTTTTCAAGGCTATATTAGCATTTCTTTATTATTACTTGGATCCTCCATTGCTTCCTATTTTGCCATTCAAATATTGAATGTAAGAAAATTGAAAGCAAAACCTGATACTTTGACCCTCGTTTTATTTTCTATTTTTGCTTTATTCAGTTTTTTGGGAATGTTATTTTGGAAACCAATCCCTGAAGACTATCGATGGATTGGAATTTTGCTTGGTTTATCTCTATTGTTATTACTAATCAAAAGATTCTCTCCAAGAACCATTCATCCCAAAATCCTGCCTTCTGTGCTCATACCTTCAGGAATTGTTTCTCTCCATTACCTAGTTCACGAAAAAATTGAATTCTTAATTGTCTTCTTCGTTACTCTGTTTGCCTTAGGTGTGGTCAAGGAACTTAAAAGCTAAAGCATCTCTTCTCTTGACTCAAAACAATTTATAACCAGCTTTTTTTCCGCAGCTTCTCCTCTTACCTTCCAAAAAGATGGGCTCTTCTGGCAGGCAAAGAGAAAATTTAGCTTCTCTTATAAATACTCGTAAGTAATGAGTGTCAAAAACTCTACGAAATCTTTTGTTAACACAACTTCTTCAATCACTCGATCTATTTGATCTAAAAAAGGAAGATGCTTGAGTAGCTCTTTTTCTTCTCTTTTCCAGCATAGAAAAAGTTCTTTGTCAAAAGGAATTTCGTTATCCATCTCAGCTTCCAAATGAACCCATTGCCATAGCTGACTGCGCGCAATTTCAGCAGAAGAAATATCTTCCTTAAGATTAAAGATATCTACGGCTCCATGACCAGAAAGCCAAGAAGAAAGATACATGAAAAGAAGGCTAATATTGTTTCTAACACCAGATTCAGTAATAGCCCCAGGGATCTTAAAATCAAGCAAATCCTCCGGTTTCACTAAGATGCTCTCTGGAAGTTCCTTTGCTTCCGTAGTGGCTTTTCTTGCAACATTCTTAAAAGCTTCTCTTATCACAGGAACAAGCTTTGGATGATTAACGATACAACCATCCATTCCTAGAGCAATATCTCTTTGTTTTTCGAACTTTATTTTTTCGAAGAGCTCTGCATCCTCATAAATGACTGATGGTTCTAACAGAGAGACTCCTCCGATGGCAAGAGCTTTTCTTTTATGACAGCTCCCCACAAGAAGCTTCCTATAGGCTTGCAGGAAGTTTGCATCCATTGTAATTTCCGACCTGTCAGGTATAAGTGCTTCTCTTCGCCTCCGGAATTTCTTTATGACACTGAAAACATAGTCTCGTGGGTCTACGCTCAAGGCCCAAGCATGGTTTTTCATGGAATGAAGGATTTCTTCCATTTCAAAAACAGCCGTAATAGTCTCTATGATGACAGTTGCCCGTATACTCCCAGAAGGAAGGGAAAGAGCGTTTTCAGTAAAGGAAAAAAGAGAAGACCAAAATTCGGCCTCATAAAAATTTTCTATTTTTGGAACATAAAAAAAAGGTCCACTTTGTCTTTCTACAAGCAGTTTAGCATTGTGATATGCATAAAGACCAAAATCAAAAAGACTCGCCGCAAGGGGTTTGCCATCTACATGAACATGTTTTTCCAAAAGATGTATTCCTCTTGGCCTAAGATGAAGAAGAGGCTGATAGTTTGTATTGCTATCATTTTTTTGCCTCAAGAAATCAAACAAAGAAATCTGGCTTTCGATGATATTTTCCCAGCTCGGCGATAAAGAATCTTCTAAATCAATAATGATCCCATTGGCACCTGACTGCACAGCATCCTTCAGAAAGTCCAAAGAAGCAGTTCCCAGAATCTCAACTTTTCTCTCTGGCAAGTTTTGAGGCAACGCAGCTACTTCCCATTTATCTTCACGAATCAGACGAGTGTCCGAAAGAAAGTTTAAAGAAAGACTATTATTATCTAAGGCTTTCTGTATTTTTTTTCTTCTTTCCAGTAGTTCCAAACGCAAGGCATCAAACTGCCTATGAAGAGAAGCAATAAAACGGAGTGCCTCATACCTAAGGATCTTTTCCCATTCCTTATGATAGGAACCTACAATCGTTACTCCTAAAGGGGCTGAATAAATACTCATGTTTTATATCTTACCCACAATGGTATTATAAATCAGTTCAAAATAGCTTGCTCCGACTTCATGTTGGTGACTGAGAGCAGTATATCCCTCCTGTTGTGCTTCTTTTTCCTTTTCTTGAAATACAGAATAAGCTACCAAACCTTTTTCTTTAATTTCCTTGGCCATTGTAAACATGCCATAACAGAGGGCATGAAAACCGGCCAAAGTAATCAGTTGTAATTTATAGCCCCAGGAAGCCAACTTATTGTGAAAAGCTGCCATCTGTCCTTCTTTCATATATTCTTTCCAATAAAAAGATGGAGAACAATTATAAGCAAGCAACTTCCCTGGGAAGGTTCTATGGATAGCTTCAGCAAATCGTTGGGCAGCCAATAAATCGGGCTTTGAGCTTTCAAACCATAACATATCCACATAAGGAGCGAAAACCAGTGCACGAGCTATTGCTAAGTCCAATCCTCCTTGAATTTCAAAAAATCCTTCTTCAGTTCTCCGCTTTATAAATTCTCGATCCCTTTCATCCACATCCGAAGACAAAAAAGAAGCCCCATCGGCATCCGTCCGTGCTATAAGAATGGTGCTCACTCCCAATATATCAGAGGCAAGTCGTGCAGCTATCAGTTTTTCTAAAGCCTCTCTAGTCGGAACCAATACCTTAGAACGCATGTGTCCGCACTTCTTAGCCGAAGGAAGCTGATCTTCAAAATGCACCGCAGCCGCTCCTGCTTCAATTAACCATTTTGTCAACTCGAAAGCATTCAATACCCCTCCAAATCCTGCTTCCCCATCAACAACAATCGGCACAAAATAATTGATATCTTTTTTGTTTTCGGCAAAGTCGATCGCATCGGCTCTTCTCAATGAAGCATTGATCCTTTTTACAAGTAAAGGCATAGAATTAGAAGGATAAAGAGAAAAATCAGGATATGTCTCTTGAGCCAAATTAGCATCAGCAGCGATCTGCCAGCCTGAGCAATAAATAGCTTTAAGCCCTGCTTTGACCATCTGAACCGCTTGCATTCCTGTTGCAGCTCCAAGAGCAATGACTGGTTCATTGTCCTGGAGAAGTTCCCAAAGTCGTGTTGCTCCATGCCTAGCAAGGGTATATTCAATAGAAAGCGATCCTGAAAGTCTTACAACATCGGCTGCTGTATAGGCTCTTTTGATCCCTTTCCATCGATCTGAACAAGCCCATTCTTCCGATATTTTTTCAACTAGAGAAAGCATAGGAAGAGTTTTAGAAAAGCTTAATCGATAACAATGAGTTTCACCTCACCTTCTTTTTTGAGAAGTCTCACCCCTACATTATGTGGATAACGCGATAGTTCAACATCGATTCTCCAATTACCCACCCTTAAGTCTTGAATAATGACTTTTTCCAGAAAGTCAGGTAGTCTTGGTTGCTCAAAAATCACTAAATTTTTGGTGGCGTCAATTTTCAATCCAATGGCTGATTGTAAGAGCAAAAAGACAGCGCCACTGGACCAAGCATGGGGTGCACATGCAACTGGATAAAGTGTTGGTCCTTCTTGGCCTCTTTTAGCTATCCCTCCAAAAAGTTCAGGTAACCGTTGAAGGTCGAAAAAAAGGGAGGCTTCAAAAAGTCCTTTAAAAAGTTTTATAGCCATCTCTTTCATTCCGTAGGACATCATTCCAGCAGCAATAAAAGCGGTATCAAAAGGCCATACCGAACCATTGTGATAGGAAATAGGATTATAGCGTATTTCTGTAGAGGCCACAGTACGGATGCCCCAACCGGTAAAAAATTTATCGCTCATAAGAAGCTTGCCAATTAGCTCAGCTTTATCTTGTTTGGCGATCCCTGAATAAAGGCAGAGGCCAGCATTTGAAGCAAGAACCTTACATTTTTCTTTTCGTCCGTCTAAGGCTAGAGCATAAGAAGAAAGTTCTTCAACCCAAAATTCCTTTTCGAATTTTTCTTTCAATATCTCAGCTTCCTTTAGCAGCCTGTCATGCAGCGAGATCTGACCTAAAACAGAAGCAAGATAAGCAATTTTTTTCTTTGCGGCAAAAACGAACCCCTGCACTTCACATAAAGCAATTGGACCTACGGGAAATGAACCATCCTTCTGGAAGACAGAATCAAAAGAATCTTTCCAGCCTTGATTTGTTAAGCCCCTTGAACTTCTTCTTCGATATTCTACAAAACCATCGCCATCTACATCGCCATAGCGATCAATCCAGAGAAGAGCCAGTTCTATACTTGGCCAGAGTTCTTCGATAAATTTTCTGTCCGCGGTCCGCTGATAATATTCAGCAGCAAGAAGAAGGAACAGGCAGGTTGCATCAATGCTTCCGTAATATTTACGAAAAGGAATCTCGCCCAGATTGGCCATTTCTCCTTCTCTGGTTTCATGCAAAATTTTTCCCGGCTCAGCATCCGCTTCAATATCAAAGTCTTTTGCTTGATTGGCCGCAAGAAACGACAAGACCCCTTTCCCAAGTTCAGGAGCTAACCAAAGACACTCAAGAGTTGTAATAAGCCCATCTCTGCCAAATGGCGTACAAAACCAAGGGACACCAGCATATGGAAATGGACCTTGTGGAGTTTCTGTGATTAACATCAAAAGATCAGACAGGGATCGATTAATCCACCCATTGAATTGGCTGTTAGAGGTCCATATTTTGCACCACTTTTTCTCTGATTCTTTGTAAGCCTCAATCGATTTATTGGAAGCCTCTTTATAGCTCAAAAAAGAAGGAAAAACTCTCTTTTCATGGCTTTGAAAACATTCTACAGATAAATGAATGAGCTTTTCTTTTCTTGGGATAAGTTCTAAAGAAACAGCCGCTGACGTAGTACAAAGATTTAGGGGTTTGGGATCAAAAAAAAGTAGGGTCTGACGCAAAATATTATCTAAGCCTAGATATTGAAAAAGAACACTTTGCTCAGTAAGCACTGGATTCAATAACTCTCCTCTTTTTTTCCTTTTTGTTCCTCGTACTTCAAACAGATCGACAAAATCAGCATTAAATTTGAACAAAAGTATGACTTGAACTGGAACTTCTCCATAATTACAGATACAAATTTCTTCATAAAGGCATGACTCCCAAATAAACTTCGAACGAGTAATGAGCAAGGTTTGTTGTCGGATAATCTTTCCTTCTTTTTCTATCTCCGGGTTAGACAAATCAATAGTAAACATCGCATTATCTTCTCGAATCGTCGAACTGAGAAAAAGAGGATAGCTTTTTTCAATGAATAGAACGCTTTCGTTAAGGTGTCTCGTGCCCCGATAATAAAGTCCCTGATCTCCTAATCCCAAGGGTTGGATATCTCCTCGCCGATCAAAAACTCCAAATGTTTCTTTGTGTTTCAAAACTCGCGTGCGATCATCTGCAAAAGGAGAACACACCCTAACATAGTACGTATCACCAATCTGAATAAAATCTTTTCCATTTTTTAAACCTATAATTTTACTCTCCATAAAGCAGATTGTTATATATTGATAAGTAAGATTGTGCCATTTTTCTTGCTGTAAAATGATTTAACACATGTTTTCGACATTCCTTTCGATCAATTCGATCGATATCCATAATTTTTTTTACTCCCTCATCCACCGAATGGATAATGTAGCCTGTTTGCCCATCAACGACAATTTCTGGAACTGATCCATTTCTCCATCCAATAACAGGAGTACCACACGCCATTGCCTCAATCATCACCAGTCCAAAAGGCTCTGGCCAATTGACAGGGAAAAGGAGCGCGTAGGCATTGGCTAAAAATACTTTCTTTTCTTCTTCTCCGATTTCTCCAATAAATTCAACAGGGGCTTTTTTAAAAAGGGGAAGAACAACTTCTAGAAAATATTGTTTGTCCACCTCGTCCACTTTTGCAGCTATTTTTAAATCCATCCCTACCCTCTTTGCTATTTCAATGGCTCTTTCGATTCCCTTTTCAGGAGAAATTCTACCAACAAAAGCCAGATAATTTCCTTTCTCCGGATAAAAGGGATAAAGATCTACTGGAATGCCATGGTAAACGGTGCCAACCCAATGAATCCAAGGAAGAAATGAGCGCTGAGCTTTCGAAATAGAGACCACAGGAATCTGATCAAACTCTCTATAAAGAACGATTAAATCTGGAAGATCAAGTCTTCCATGCAGAGTGGTAAGGTGCTTGGTTTTGCTGCGTTTTGAATAAGGAAAATGGAAAAAATCGATATGATAATGAATGATGTCAAAAGTTTCGGCCATTTGAAAGACTTTTTCTAACATCAAAATATGATAAACCATGGGATCTTTTTTGCGTTTTTGAAGCCGCAAAGATTCGGGAATAACAGATACAAGCTTCCCTTTTGTTATCGAATCCCCACTAGCAAAAAGGGTTGTTTCATGTCCTAGAGTAATCAATTCCTCGGTTAAATAGTGGATAACTCGTTCGGTTCCTCCATAAAGCTTTGGAGGCACTCTTTCATACAAAGGAGAAACCTGGGCAATTCTCAATAGAATTCCTCCTTTTTCAAATTCAGAAACAAGTTCAAAATTTAAAAAAAGAGGCGTTTTAAATAAATTCAGCTACCCCAGCCCTAAAGGGCGGGGCTTGCGCCTAGCCTTACGGCTGAGACGATAGGCTGGCTGACAGCAGCCCGCCGGAAGTGGACATGCCGCCTCTGGGCAAGATATTGCCGAGCAATGTTGCGAGCCGCCTTTAGCTCGGCGTTCAGTTCAAAGCCGCAATTTCGGCACACAAAACCTGATTGTGTTTGGCAATTGTATCGGTGGGTATCCCCACAACACGAACACATTTGTGAGGTGTAGTCAGTACGGAGTGTCCAGTACGTCTCGTGATGCAATTTCACACCATTATTGCAACGCTTCTGCCAGCCAACAGCGCAGACAGCTTTGAAACAATCATCATACTCAGGGAGTATGCGCAAGAGGATTTCAGCCTGTTTGGTTGTAGGTTGTAGAAACAATCGGATTGTCCTCCTCATACTTCACATACTATCCTATTTTGCGAAGCGAGAGTAACAGCACTCCTCCCCATGCCTAAAGTAAGGGGTCTTGCGCGACGCTGTTGGCTGATGAGTTTTTATAAAGAACAATAAAAAAATATAAAAAATAGACTTTATTTCAAACCAAAATTTTTTTAGCTAGAGCTCATTCATGAACAAAGACAGTTTGTTTGAAATGATTCAATTAAAAAACGTTACCCAAATTTACTGGGATCTTTCTGTAGCTGAACTCTATGAACAGGCAATTAAACGCCATGAAGCTTTACTTTCAGCTTCAGGCTCTCTTGTCTTTCATACTGGTCAATACAAAGGAAGAACGCCTAAAGACAAATTTATCGTCAAAGATCAACAAACAACAGAACAGGTCGATTGGGGAAAGATTAATCAACCTTTTGATCCGCTTTCCTATAAACGGCTTAAAAGCAAGATACTTTCCTATCTTCAAGACAGAGATCTTTTTATCCAACGGTGCTATGCTTGCTCCAATCCAAACCATCGCATCAATCTTTGGATATTATCTGAAGGGCCTATCTATTCTCTTTTTTCCCGAAATTTATTCCTAGTTGAGAAAGATCCAGAAAAAAGAAAGCATCTGCTCCCTGACTTTATCCTTATCCACACTCCAGGCTTTAGGGCCGATCCTGAAACAGATAAAACACAGTCTGGCGCTTTTATTATTCTTAATTTCGATGAAAAAATGATTCTTATTGGCGGTACCGGTTATGCGGGAGAAATTAAGAAAGCTGTTTTTACTGTATTAAATTTTTTATTACCCCAGAAAGGGGTATTTCCAATGCACTGTTCTGCCAACTTCGGAAAGGATCCTCAGGACTCAGCCATTTTTTTTGGTCTTTCAGGGACCGGCAAAACGACTCTTTCTATTGATTCTACCAGAAAGTTGATTGGGGATGACGAACATGGGTGGGATGATAGCGGAGTATTTAATTTTGAAGGCGGCTGTTATGCGAAGGTCATTAGAATAAGTAAAGAAGGAGAACCAGAAATCTACCAAGCAGCCTTGCGTTTTGGAACTATCCTCGAAAATGTCATTATCAACCCACAAACCAGAGAAATAGATTTTAATGATGAATCCCTCACAGAAAACACTCGGGCCGCTTTCCCAATTGAATCTATTCCAAATGCTTCAAATCAACTTGCTGGCGGGCATCCTAAAAATATCATCATGCTTTGTTGCGATGCTTTTGGGGTGCTTCCTCCGGTAGCAAAACTCAATCCAGAACAAGCCATCTATTATTTTCTTCTTGGTTATACAGCTAAAATCGCGGGAACCGAAGCAGGAATACAAGAGCCAACAGCTGTTTTCAGTCCGTGTTTTGGTTCTCCCTTCCTTCCCCTCTCCCCAAAAACGTATGCAAGAATGTTTAAAGAGAAAATTGAAAAACACAAGCCCAATGTTTGGTTGTTAAATACGGGATGGACTGGAGGGGCATATGGCATTGGCAAAAGAATAGCTCTTGAAACTTCTCGTCGACTTGTTAGAGCTATTTTAAGTGGAGAATTAGCAAAGGCTGATTTTGTAGATGAGCAATACTTCCATTTTTCTATTCCCCAAAGTTGTTCGGATATACCAACTGAAATTCTTCATCCAAGTAAATCCTGGAAAGATTTATCCCAATACGAAAAAAAAGCAAGGGAACTGCAAGCGCTCTTTGCCCAAAATTACCATGCTCTTTCTCTTGCTTAATCTCTTTATTCTATTAGAGTGATATACATCCTGTCCATAGTTGAAGAGAAGATATTTTTAATTATGTCTTTTCTTGCAGGCATTTCCAAGCAGGCCTATGCCTCGACTCCACTGCCTCTTTTTCTTCCTATAGAGCAGAAAGGTAGCTTAAAGGGGACTCACTCAGTAGTCCTACATTTTTTTACAAAATCTCACCATTCTCCTCCTCCCAAAGAGGCTTTCTAAAAGAGCCACTCTTAGCAGAGATCGGCTTATAGCTCTTTTTAAGAGGCCCGTCAACCTATCGCTTAGAGCTAATTTTTCTTTTCTATCTTCTTTTTCAATGCCTCACTGCCCAAAAGGATAACTTCAATCTCTTCTGTGATTTCCTCTTGTCTAAGCCTATTAGCTTTTTTATTCAATTCTTCTACTTTCTTATCAAGCTGGTCCAATGCCGACTGCATATGTTCCATTCTTATTTTGCTTTCGGTCAACAGCGAAGAGTAAAAAGCAAAAAATAACCCAACCAGAAGAAAATTATCTACAAGATCTATAAAAAACTCTCTTGGATCTATATTAAGCAAGGGGGGTGGAGGCATTTTTTTTCTAGCAGCTTTGATTTTTTCTTCAGAAACAGGTATAGGGAGCAGAATTTTTCTTCTAATTTCGTAATTGTCGGGAAGATGGAAAAATACAGAGACTGAAGTGGGAGGTTCCTCTTGAATCAAAGACTTCCGTACGAGTTCTAAAAATTCAAAAATAAAGGGAGAGACTTCTTCTGCAACGCTTGGTCCTGAAACCGCTTTAATAATTTTTTGAAGGCCGCTGGCACGACTTTCCAGTTTGCTTCCTACTAAAATCAACCCATAGTGGTCAGGCAACATAGAAGATCTCTCCATATTTTCCCAATAGCTTGTCAGAGAAGAATTGAAGTCTCCACAAAATCCCCTTTCCGATCCAATTAAAATATACAGGGGTCTATCTATCTTAAGTGGCCGATTGAGAAGTTCTGGAAAGGAAGGGAAAAAATCATCGGCAGTATTCTGCAAGGCATCGACTGCTTGTTTTTGGCTTTCAAAATATTTGGCTATTTTTCTCTGTTCCACCAGAGCCATGTTCTTCATGGCCTTCATGATTTCGCCTATCTCTAGAAGTGCTCCACGATATTTAATTAAATCTCTACGCTTGCTCATGCCACTTTTTGTTCTGTTTGCTGAACTGTTGAACTGATAGAGTGAAAAGCTTCCTCTATTTCCTTTAGCCATTTTTCTCTTGGATCGTCTAGAACCAACGTAGTTGCTTTAAATTTCTTTAAGAGCTCTTCTTGAAAAACCCTCAAACTCTCAAAGGGAACATCATCGAACAATCCTTCATTAAAGGCAATTAACCAACAATATTCTTGTTCGGGTGAAATAGGAGAAAGCCTCTCCTGCTTAAGAAGCTCTCTTAAAATCCTGCCTTTTTTAATCTTTTTTTCTAGAGAGGCTTCAAGTTTTGTTCCAAATCGGGTAAAAACTTCAAGTTCTAAAAATTGCAAATAATCTAGTTTCATCCTACCTGCTTCTTTTCTTAAATGAGGATGCTGTGCAGCCCCTCCAATTCTTGAAACAGATCGGGTCACATCAATGGCAGGGAGAAATCCGGAGGAAAAAAGAAACTGTTCAAAATAAATCTGCCCATCGGTTATGGATATGAGATTAGTAGGAATATAGGCAGCAAGTTCTCCCTGTTGAGTTTCTACAATTGGTAAAGCCGTCATGCTCCCTCCTCCTTTTAATGGAGAAAGATGTGTAGAACGTTCCAGAAGTCTGGAGTGCAGGTAGAAAACATCACCTGGATAAGCTTCTCTGCCAGGTGGTCTGCGCAAAAGCAAGGACAACTCTCTGTAAGTTTGGGCATGAAGGCTTAAGTCATCATAAATCACAAGGGTATCTCTGCCTTTTTCCATCCATTCTTCAGCTATAGTGCAGGCAGCAAACGGAGCAATGTATTGAAGTCCTGGGAGTGAAGTCGCTTCAGCTACAACCACAGTGGTATAATCTAAAGCAGAGCATTCTTTTAGCGTATCAATCACATGGACGGCGGTTGATCTTTTTTGGCCAATAAGACAATAGACACAAAGAACATTTTTATCCTTTTGATTGGCAATGGTATCTAAAGCAAATGTTGTTTTCCCCAGCCCATTATCTCCAATTAGCAACTCCCTTTGTCCCTTTCCAATAGGAATCATTGCATCCACAATTTTATTGCCTGTATAAAGAGGTTCATTAACAAATTCTCTATCAATGATTGCAGGAGCTTTCACTTCTAGAAGCCGTTGTTTGGAAGTTAACGGTGGTCTTCCTCCATCTAGAGGATTACCTAAGGGGTCAATCACCCTACCAAGGAGCGAATCTCCAACAGGAACGCTTAGCCTACGGCCTGTCTTGTGGACAAGGGTTCCAGACATGATTTTTTCGGTTTGAATAAGCATCATGGCTCCTACCAGTTTTTCACTCAGGCTGTAAACAAGAGCCACACTGCCATCTTCACATTCCAGCAGATCATCGATTGCAGCCAAAGATAATCCATCAATCCAGGCTGTCCCATCACCAATAGCCACAACCCTACCAAATTCTTCCACCTTAGGTTCGAATTTGTATTGTTCCACCCAATGCGCCACTTTTTCAATAGGACTAAAAGAACCTTCTGAGCTTTGATTCATCTATTTTCCTCCTGGAGAAAAAACTCAAGTTCATCTTCAATGCTTGCTCGAGCTATCCAACTACCTATGATAATTCTTATTCCAGCCATGATTTTTTGATCTTGGACAAATTCAAATGAAAGCTCTGTTTTTGCAAGCTGCTCTAAAAGCTCTTTAAGTTTTCTTTTCGTTGCTTCTTCCACTGGATAAGCACTCTTAACGCAGACTGAATGGATCTCTTCTCTTTGGATTGTCTGCTGTATCAATTCAAGGGTTTGTTCTGGTAAGGAACGGAGTCTATCCAGGCAGAGCTCAATAAGCTTCTTTTCGACTGCTTCAGAAGCGAGTGTTGATAGAAAATGGGCAACAAACTTAGCTCCGATCTGAAGAGCCCTCCTTTCAGCTTCCATTTGCATGTCCAATTTTCTCTTCTCTTCTAACACTCTGTTCCTTTCATTCTCAAGCTCCAATGCTTTTTGATTTTCGGCTATTAATTGAGCTCTTTGTATTCTTAATTCCTCCTGAAGCTCTTCTTTTGCTTTCTTCTTTTCCTCTTCCCATAATTTTAGTCTATTTTCATAATCGGCTTTCAGCTTTTCTGCAGCTTCTTTGGCCTTTTGAGCTTCATTCCACATGGACGAAACGACTTCCTTTCTTTGCTTGATGAAGTTTAAGACTGGCTTATACAGGAATCTTTTGAGTAGCCAGACAAAAACAAGAAAGTTAAAAATCTGAAGAATGAAAGTCGTCGTATTCCAGTTCATTCTTTAACTTAAAACGGACTATTTGGTCAGATATTCAAGCATTGGACTTCGGAAAAGAACAATTAAAACAATAACCAACACGTAAATCGCCAGAGATTCAATCATAGCAAGGCCAATGAGCAACCAGCGAGTAATTGATTTCTCAAGTTCTGGTTGTCTTGCTATGGCTTCTAATGCCTTAGCAATGGCTATCCCCATGCCAAGTCCCGGACCTACGACTCCTAATCCTATAGCCAAGACGGCCATTGCAGTGACCAAAGTTGAAAATAACCCAATATTATTCATTTTTCCTCCTTTTTAGTTCGAAGTTTAATCTATTTTTCTTCTGCCAGTGCCTCCATGCCACTAGCAATATAAATCAAAGCCAGAATGCCAAAGATGTAAGCCTGGAGAATCGCTTCGATCAAATGTAACAACATAAAGCCCACTGGAGAAAGAAACCCTGCAAGAAGCAAAAGAATGCCAATGCCAATTTCCATGCTCGACATATTCCCATACAATCTAACAGCTAGCGTGATGGTACGGGTAATTTCGCTGATTATATGAAAAGGAAAAAACCAAAAAAAGGGGACAAAATATGTCTTTAAGTATGCCCAAAGCCCTTCAGCACGTATACCGTAGTATGGAACAGCAAAAAAAACGATACAGGCTAAGGCCGACGTTATCGAAAGATCTGCCGTAGGAGAATGAATCCCCGGAATAAGTCCGATAAGATTGCAAAGAAAGATGTAAATCCAAAGGGTCCCTATCAGAGGAAGTACGTCTTGAGGATTTTTAGGAATAGTATCATTTACAGTTTTTTCAATAAAGGAAATAAGCTCTTCTATCACTACTTGGAAATATCCAGGAGATTCCAATTTAAAACGACGAATAGACACAAATGAAAGGACCACTACAACGGCCATGATACTGATAGAACAGAGGGTAGACTCGCTTAAGAATTTTATGTTTAAAGGATCTGATTGCATCCTGGCCTCTTTTTAAATTAAATCTTGTTGCGTATAAAAACATACACATTCAATGCCCCTAGAATCACTCCTAGAATAATGAACGATATCGTCCAGTGTATCGCATAACCTGGAAGCTTTTCATCAAGCCATCTTCCTAGATAAGCGCCAATGATCACCGGGATTATAAATAGCACTCCAAGAGTTCCTAAAAAAGCCGTTTGCGACAAAAGAGTTGGCTTGAACTTTTGAGCTTTCTCTTTTTTTTCGACATCTTGTTGTATTTTTTCAACGAGTTTTTTTTTATCCTTTTCCATGCAGACTCTATAACCTAAAACTATTTAGGGGCTTCTTTTTGCATTTCCCACATTCTTTTGAGCATCTCCTTTTCAAGATTTTTAGCTCTTTCTCTCATCTCTTTTCTCTGCTGTTCTTCTATTTTTAATTCCCGCTCAAGATTTATGGAGATCTTCTGCATATCCTTATCCACAAAAAAATGAGGCGTGACTATCGAAAGGATATTCCTGCTAAAATGCAGGATGCCTCCAGACAAGGCAACATAAGTAGGGAGGGGATCATCAATAGTAAAAAACCAACAGAGCCCGAGCAGTAGGGAAGTCATAAAGGTTTGGTGTCTGGCCATGATCCCAAATTGGCCACTTCGATCAGAACCATGGAAAAGGGTGACGTTTTTGCATCTTAGTTCCTTAGTGGAATCAATCATAACAAGTTCGAAAGTTTGCATCAAAGATCCTACGCTATTTTTTCTTAAATTCGGCTTTTAAAGAACCTTTCATATAGCATTGATCTTCAGAAAGATGATCATAATCCCCATTAAGAAAAGCTTCACAGTCATCAAGGGTATCAGAGAGAGTGACACTGACCCCTGGAATACCTGTGTGTTCGGCTGTCGTAAAAAAGGGTTGAGTCAAATACCGCTGGATTTTTCTCGCTCTCAGGACAATCTGTTTGTCTTCTTTGGATAACTCTTCCATGCCAAGCAGATTAATGATATCTTCTAGTTCCTTATAACGGGAAAGATATTTTCTGACTTCCGAAGCAATAGTATAATGCCGTTGGCCAAGGAACTGTTTATCCATAATGCGACTAGTCGAAACCAGAGGATCAATGGCTGGATAAAACCCTTTGGCGGCTTGAGATCTTGAAAGAATAACTACCGTATCTAGATGAGATAAGATAGCCATCACTGCTGGATCCGTCATGTCATCGGCCGGGACATAAACAGCCTGAACAGCAGTTATGTTCCCAGTCTTTGTTGAGACGATCCTATCTTGAAGTTCAGCCACTTCAGAGAGTAAGGTTGGTTGATACCCTACCATCGCAGGCATCCTTCCCAGCAGCCCAGAAACTTCGCTTCCTGCCTGAACAAAACGGAATAGATTATCCATCAAAAAAAGAATCTCCGTTTGTAGTGTGTCTCTAAAATATTCTGCATAGCTTAAAGCCGTCAACCCTATCCTAAATCTGACCCCTGGAGACTCATCCATCTGACCAAAAGCCATAAGAGTTTGAGGCATCACACCCGCTTTCTGCATCTCCTTCCAGAGCTCATGGCCTTCCCGAATCCGTTCGCCCACCCCTGCAAAAACTGAAACTCCATGATGAATCAAACTCACTGCCTTCATGAATTCCATCATCAGAACAGTTTTTCCAACGCCAGCCCCTCCAAAGAGTCCAGTTTTTCCTCCTTTTACAAACGGACAGAGCAGATCAATTACTTTTATTCCAATCTCAAGAATCGATTTTGGACCTAAGGTATTATCCAAGGGAGGAGGATCAGAGAAAATATTCCGGTAGCTATCTGGTTCGATTGGCTCCAACCCATCAAGAGGCTCTCCAAAGATATTAACCAGCCTTCCTAGATATTTCTTTGATACGGGAATAGAAACGGCACATCCCGTATCATACACATCCATTCCCCGGCGTAATCCAGCTGTTGCATGTAGCGTTATCGCCCGCAGATGATGCTCATCGAGATGCTGATGGACTTCAAACACATAACTTTCGTGATCCAGATAAGTTTTTAAACAGCGGTGAAGAGGTGGTAAAATCTGACATTCTATATCAACTACCGGACCATGTACTTCAACCACTTTGCCGATAAGTTTTTCTGAAAAAGGCCACCCAGACTTCTTTGACGCTTGTTTTGGTTGTGAACTTTCTCTATCCCTTTGAGTCAAAGCGGGTTGAGGAGTCATCATAAAAAGTTAGTCAATAAATGAAACACGCTATCAAAAAATAGGGTTCGATTTAAATTATATCCATACAATAAACAACCAAAGACCCAAAACTATGAAAATAGAAAATAGTCTTCTTTTGACCGATCTGTACGAACTAACAATGATGCAAGGCTACTATTATCATAAAATGGAAGGAATGGCTTCCTTTGAATTTTTCGTTAGAAAGCTGCCAAAAAACAGGAATTTTCTTCTATTTGCTGGTTTAGAACAATTGTTAAATTTTGTAGAATCTGCCCATTTTGAAAAAGAAGAAATTGAGTGGTTAGCCCAACAAAACTTCCGGAGAGATTTTCTCAATTACCTCGAGAATTTTAGATTCAGCGGGGATATCTATGCAATGCAAGAAGGAACCATTTTTTTCCCTTTTGAACCTGTTCTAAGAGTCACAGCTCCCATTGCTCAAGCCCAATTATTAGAATCAAGGCTAATGAACATTATCCATTATCAAACACTCATAGCTTCCAAAGCGGTTCGCTTTGCATTAGTCGCTCCTGAGAAAAATCTTGTAGAGTTTGGCCTACGCCGGGCTCATGGCGCTGAGGCATCCATTTTTTCTGCTCGAGCAAGTTTCATTGCTGGCTTTAGCGGTACTTCTAATGTCCTAGCTGGCAAATTGTTCGAAATCCCCATACTAGGAACAATGGCGCATTCCTTTATCCAAGCGCATGATAAAGAAGAACAATCCTTCTTTGATTATGCGATGGCTAATCCTCAAAACGTCACATTACTTATTGATACTTACGATACAGAAAGAGCTGCAAAACTAGTTGTAAAGCTTGCTCCTAAATTAAAAGAAAAAGGCATTTCAATAGAAGCAGTCCGCTTGGATAGTGGGGATCTAGAGTTACTGTCAAAGCGGGTTCGGTCGATTTTAGATAGTGGAGGGCTCAAGGAAACGAAGATTTTTGCCAGCGGCAATCTTGATGAGTATAAACTAGAGGCTCTTATTAAATCTGGTGCTCCAATTAATGGCTTTGGTATTGGAACTTCTTTAGATACCTCCAGTGATGCTCCCTATCTTGATTGTGTCTATAAGCTTCAGGAATATGAAGGAAAACCTAGGAGAAAGCGATCGACAGGCAAAGCCACTTGGCCTGGGATCAAGCAAGTATTTCGATATTTTCATAAGAACGGTTCAATGCAAAAAGACCTAATCGGTCTAGCAACCGAAAGGTATCCAGCCGCTACTTTGTTGCATCCTGTGATGCGCAATGGAAAAAGAATTTATCCGAAGGAATCTCTCATTGAAATCCAAAAGAGAACAAAAGATAATCTTGCCAGGCTGCCTTCCGAAATTAAAACTTTAGAGCCTGCAAAAACGGCTTATCCTGTCGAATTTTCTCAGCCTCTTATCTCTTTAAGAGACCAACTAGAAAGAGAAGAACTACAGCCTGAATAAAAAATAATCGCTTCAAGAGGGTTGCAATCTCCCTATCTATAAGATTTGTTAGTTAGAATATGAAAAACTCATTTATCAGAGAAAAACTTGTACCTCCTGGAGGAGTGGACAAAGTTTTACTCCATTCTTGTTGTGCTCCTTGCTCAGCCGAAATAATGGATGCGATTATTGCCTCTGGGATTCATTTAACGGTGTTTTTTTATAACCCCAACATTCATCCACGCGTAGAATACGAAATCCGTAAAAATGAAAACATACGTTTTGCAAAGAAAAGGGGAATTGAGTTTATTGATGCCGATTACGATAAAGATCGTTGGTTTGAAAGAGTAAAAGGCCTTGAATGGGAACCTGAAAGAGGAAAGCGCTGCACAGTCTGCTTCGACATGAGAATGGAACGCACGGCACTCTATGCCTATGAACATGGATTTAAGGTTTTTAGTTCTAGCCTTGGAATTTCCAGATGGAAAGATTTCGATCAAGTGACTTCGGCTGGCAAAAGAGCGGCATCCCGCTATGGCTTGGAATATTGGAGCTATAACTGGAGAAAAAAAGGGGGATCAGAACGGATGATTTTAATTTCAAAAGAAGAAAATTTTTATCAACAACTCTATTGTGGATGTATCTATTCTCTCAGAGATACCAATCAGTGGCGATTGTCTAAAGGCAAACCAAAAATCACTTTCGGGAAAACCTTTTATGGCTTTGATTCAGAAGATTCTAATTCTTCTTCCAGTAGTATCCATCCACCTTCCTAAAATCTATCTCCATGAAAGCCCATGAGGAGAAACCTTTTCTTGAGCATTTAGAAGATCTAAGATGGGTCATCATCAAATCCCTAATGGCCTTGATGGGAGGAGCGATTATTTGCTTTGTTGAAACAAAACCCTTGATGGCTATTCTATTGAGACCCCTTAAAGCCGCTGGAGAGGATCCTCAAAAAGTTTTAAGAGTCTTAGGAGTAGTCGATCCATTAAGCGTCCAGCTCCAAATTAGTTTACTTGGTGGATTAGTATTGAGCCTTCCCTTTATTCTTTATTTTATCGCTGAATTCATCATCCCTGGACTTACTCCTTCAGAATTAAAACTGCTTTTTCCCATTTTCAGTGCTGGAGCCCTTCTCTTTGTCGGAGGCATTCTCTTTTCTTACTTTATACTCCTACCCCAAACGCTGCGCTTTTTTTCCACCTACAATCAATGGATGGGAATACAGACCGATTGGACACTTCAAAACTACGCAAATTTTGTTGTGCAAATGTTAGTGTCTTTTGGGCTTGCTTTTGAACTACCTCTGATTATTGTGCTATTGGGCCTTCTTGGTATATTAAATACTTCAACATTAATCCATTATAGAAGGCATGCAATCGTAGCAATTGTCATAGCTGCTGCCTGCATTACTCCTAGCTCAGATCCTTTAAGTCTTCTCTTTCTTTCTGTCCCCATGTATCTGCTTTACGAAGCTTCCCTTTTGGTTGTCAAAAGCATAGAATCAAAAAGGGGAATTTCCAAAAATCGGACGATAGAAAATAGAAAGGAAGAGCTGTTTTCTTAGTTCCTTATCCTAAATATTCAAGAGCATTATTTTTATTCCGCAGAATTATCGATCCTCCAGGGTTCAAAAGAATGGCTTGCACTCTCTTCTTGTCATCAAACTCCAAAATCAACTGCTCCTCATTTTCTAAAACTTTTTGGAGACCTTGCCCTGACTTAATTTCACCAGTGATAGCTCCTCTAATTTTTACTTGTAACGAAGAACCATCACTAAAATCAATGACTAAAAGGCCTTCTTTAAGCTCCGTTTTGGCTACTGTCCTGCCTGCAATAATTTGAGAGAGCTTTTTATTTAGTCCCATACGAATTAATTAATAACTTGGTTCATTCTTTCTAGAAAGCAAGAAAAGAGAGCAGCCAGCGGTTCACTTAGCCTTCCCTTCTGCCATATATTTTTTATAAGCTTCTATCCAATTAGTAGCAATTGCCCTTTGAGCTTCCTTTAAATCGACCACTCCAGCACAAACTAATTGGTGCAACTTATATTCCAGCTTGTCTTTAAGATAAGCGTTCCAGGGAAAGGTCCAATAAGATTGAGGCCATAGATTTTTTATTGAATTGGAGCCACCAAGTCCCAAAGGAATCAAATGATCTATCTCATAATGATGCTTACCAGGATGAATAATGCCATATCTCAAATATACCTTTCTTTTGAGTGCGTAGGGAACATCCCTGACAAGCTTTGCATAACCAGGAACGCAAATGTCCTCCTTTGTGACATCAAAAGTATCGCCCGGCGTCAACTTAGGATCGGGTAACAGAGGATCCTCAATAGCAAAAAGAGAAAAAGATAGGCTAAAAAAATAAAGGCATAAGCAAAGAAAAGCACCTTGGAAAAATCTTTTATTCATAAAATCTTTCTCCTTCTGTAATCCCTTTCTGTATCGATGTTGAGCTAAGTGAGTTTGGCCAGAATCACCATGTAAGCCTCAGCTTTGTACTCTAAATTTAGTCTGCAGGCGGCATGTTGGCTAACTCTCTCTATTCTATCAGCAGCCTAATGGAGAAATATTCCTCCTTTCTAAACCAGCGAATTACTCGGTCTTTCTGAAAAAGCTCGCAGGAGCTAGTCGAATAACAAAGTATAAGGGATCTCCCCTTTTGGCAAGAAGCTACAGAAACATAAAGTGGAGCGATACCGCCCCTCTTCCTCCTCGTGAAAAGAGGATAATTATCCCCAACGCCGCTAAAAACCGAAGACCTTGAGAGCATTTTTAGCTTTCTTGAACTGTCATATCTAGACCTATTAGCCACCTCCAATAAACCCTCTTTCCAGGCTGCCAAATCTGGAAATCTGGTTTCTTTCCAGAGTAGTCTGTTCGACCACCAAAAAAGCGGTATTTAGAAGTTTTGCTTCCAGCATCTTTGATATTCCTCAGAAGCAACGGGTCCTCAGCCAAGCAGCATCTACCAATCCAATGAAATGGTCTTCTTGGCATTGGACACAGCCGAATATCAAACATCCTGAAATAGTTCAATCATCTTCTTAAGATGCACCGAAACAAGAAATACTTTCACCTGAGAAGGTTCAATTTGCAAAAGTTTACAGAGGGCTTTTCGATAAAGCATAAGTTGACAGTGGTATTTTTTCGCCAGCTCATGCAGACCCTCTAGAGAAAAAACTAAATCAGTCTTAAAATCATAAATTTCACAGCTGATTCCTTTGTCTGACCCTACTTTCAGATGAACTCTATCAAATGAGCCTTTTATCCAAAGCCCCTCGACTTCAAGGCAAAAGTTTCTTTCTATCCAAATGTCAATATCCTCAGGCGGAGTAAATATTTTTCGAATCTCTGGAGTCTGCAAACACTCCAAAACATCTTGAAATGGATTTCTTTCTGTGTCTTTTCCTTTATATTCTAAGGCTAACTTTTGTAAAGATTGAACGAACGGATCGGTTAGTCTCTCTAGGCGTCCAAACAACCCGTGAATTTTTCGACCATACTCTTTATTCTTTTCTCTTTCTAAATTAAAAAGGAAAGAAAGACTTTTATTTTGAGTTTGCTTTTCAAATAATGAAGGAGAAATAAAATTGTCTCTTCGAATTGGTCTAGGCAAAAAGAGAAGATCCTGGCTTGAGCAACCGATGGAGGCTTTTTGGATTTGATTTCCTTTTTTTTCCTGCGGAATCCAATTTCTTTTACCCGATTCAAAAAGGGTAAGCAAAGGAAAATCATCAAAAAAATATTTTTCTTCTTCCTCTTTGCTATTCAATCCTTCTATGAGAAAATCTTGCCAATAAATTACTCTTTTTTTAGAAGATTTTTTCCATTCCCCTTCTTTCATTTCTCCAACAATATACAATCCTTGCCTAGCTCGAGTCATAGCGACGTAGAGAAGGGAGATTTTTTCTAACGCTTCTTCTCCTACCAGCTTTTTATATACAGCCTTCAAGTTTGGAACTTTTTCAATAACTTCTCTTTTAGGAAGGAAAAAAATTCTTTTTTCTTTTTCTGGCGACTGATACATAATAGGTTGGTCTCTAGGCTGATTCATCGCTATTTTATATGAGCCTTTGAGTTCAGTAATAAGGACAACATCAAATTCAAGTCCTTTGGCGCTATGTACTGTTCTTATTTGAATGGAAGAGGGATCATCACAAATCGGTATGGAATAGTTTTTAAAATAGTCTAAAAATAAATCGCAATCCCTGCTTCCGGTAGTATCGAAAGATTGACAAATTCGAAAAATCATAGCCATTCTCTCTTTATGAAAGTCATCCAATTGTATTTTTTTTTCTAAAACGGCAAAGAGCCAGGAAGCCACCTCCAAAAACCCTCCCATAAAAAGTTTTTCCCAAATATTTTTCCTCCACGATTCTTCTCTAAAAATGTCTCCCAGAGGGCTAGCCTGTAACCATCCTAAGGCCAAAGAATCGTTGGGATGAGCAATGGATTGAACCAAAGCAGAAAAAAATTTCGCTAATCTGTTATCTTTTCCTGGATATATTTTTCCTTCTAAGGAGACCTTAAGGGTAGAGCATGTAGATAAATAGTGAAAAATATCTGCTGCTTCCTTATTGGTTTGGACAAGTATGGCGCAACTTAACTTTTTTTCTTGTGGTTTGATTTCATCAATCAATAACCTTTTTATTGCTTCGAATCGAAGCATAGAGGTGTTAGTAACTACTTGCTCGGCTTGTTTTTCCTCTATTTCCTCATTGGAAGCATTTTCTAGGCTAAAATCCTTTTCTTTCGACGGTTCTTTGACACACAACAAACAACCATAACCCTCAAGCTTCCTCTCAAAACAATCTTGAATAGTCCACCTTTTTTTCCAGATTTCCACACATTCTGGGAAAAGCTCTTCAATCAGTTCAAAGTTTCCAAAAAGCCTATTGACCATATCCAGAATAGCCCCTGCAGATCTTCTTGAGCCTTTCAGCTCCTGCTTTTCCAAGTGAAAAAGAGAAACGATCGAATCAATTAACTCCCCACAGGCTCCTCTCCAACCATAAATGGATTGTTTTGGATCGCCGACACAGAAAAAAGATCGAGATCCATCATCGTTTTGTAAGAGTTCATCAACAAAAAGTTTGATCACTTTCCATTGTAACAGACTTGTATCCTGAAATTCATCGATTAAAAAATGGTCCCATTTTTTGTCCAGATTAAAAAAAAATGGGTTGGGTAGATCTAATCCAAAGGCTTCTAGGATAACCCTCGGCATATCCTCAAAAGAAAGAACCGCAGCTGTCTTTATCTTCTTGCGATAATGCCTATCATAGAGCTGTAGTAGTTGAGCAATGCCTCGAGTTCGTTCATGAGATTTTTCAAGAAAAAAAGCAATGGTTAGCTCTGCAAGCTTTCCCAATGACAGGGCTAAGGGAGAGCTAAGGTTATATTTTTTACGGTCTAAAGTCAACTGAAAGCATTGACGCAAATCAGGATCGTAAGCCTTTAAAAGATTTTGGTACAGTGTAGGAAAAGAACGGATATTTTTTTTCTGTTCATCCCACAGCCTCGTAGGGATTCCCTCGGTTTTCAATAAATTCTCGATATGAGCGATGAGAGAAAGAAAATCCTCATTTAGCGTTATTTCTTTGATATTATAGAAAAGATTTGGGGCTCCCCAATACTCTACTTGTGGAAAATCTTGAAAAAAAGGATAATATTTTTCTACCAATGCTAAATATTTGGAAAATACATTTTTAAGATCTTCTCCCCCAAATACTTGTTCGAATGCTTCCACAATAGAATCATCTAATGTTTCTGAATTTAGTACGTTCCAAAGGATTTCTTCACGAAGTTTTAATTGTTGGAAATCATCCAATAAAGAGAAGTTAACAAAGGTGGCTCTTTTCTCTGGTGGAATATGATTAAGGAGCTTATAGAAAAAGGAATCGATGGTTTCAAAATGAAGATAAGGTAAATGATCAATTAATGTTTTTAAGGTAAGAATTGCTTTTAAACGATGAGGAGAAACCAGCTTTTCTTCACAGGCTTCAGAAAGGATTTGCTGAGCTAGAATCGAGAATAGGCGATCAACTATTTCTTGCGCTGCTTTTCTTGTAAAAGTGATAATAACAACTGTAGTGGGTGGAATGCCCCTAAATAAAAGGTCAATGGCTCGCTTCACAAGCTTATAGGTTTTACCCACTCCAGCCGAAGCCAGTACAATCAAATGCCCTGGTTTTTCCATTTTTAAAACTCTGTCCTAGTAGAGCCAGAAAAAGAAGAAGCAGCAAAAAATTCTTCCGGATTCTTATCAAACCAAAAATCCCATGGAGCATACTGCCAGAGGACTGCCTTTGGGTTGGGAGGCCAGAATTTATTCTCTTTTATTGCTCTAATGATCCGACGGATGGCATCCATGCTTTCTTCTAAAAAATTGGACTTATCCTCTGGCCAAAACCATAACCGGCTGTTGTCTTCTACTTTAGACAGGAAATAAAAAGCAGCAAGGATATGTTTTCCTAATCCCATTGATTGGACCCCATAATAATAAGCAGGCAGTTGGAAATTTACCCAACGCCATCGTTTTCCCCCTGAAAAAAAATAGGCCTCGGCGGGAGGTTGCTCTTCTTTTCCTCCTCTTGAAATGGATAGATGACTGCTAAAAGGATCCTTCTTTATGCCCATGCCAAAAGTTTTGTAATCGATGATCACCACATTTTCCTCTCCTATGTAATCTATACGATCGATCCGTCCTCGAATGTTGAGTCCTTCTATTTGAAGTTCAAATTCCTTCTCTACATCGATAATCTCTGCTCCTTGGTTCCTCCAATCAGCTTGAAATAATGAGAAGGCCTTTAATCGCTGAGCTAATGCCTTTTGTTGAAGCTGAAGGCCAATAGTACGTTTTTTCCCAAACCTCTCAGTGAACTCTGCTTCCAGTTGTGACTCTAGAAAGGCATAAATTTGTTCTGGATCATTCCACCTCCTTGCTTCGGTATCTTTACCGAAAGCTCCTAAAACCTTATGTATTAGACTTCCAAAAACAGATTCATCCATTTCCCCTTTGGGTAGCGTGACTGGTTGCCAATGCATTTTATGCTTTAAATAAAAATAAAAGGGACAGTTTAAATAATCATTTAAGGCACTGACAGAAAGACTTTCTAAAGAGAAGGGCAGATCAAAGGGAATTTGTAACAGAAAACAACTTTTTGTTTTCGGCTTGGGACTGGTTTTGGAAGGAAGAGTTGTAAAAAGCAAAGCAGTTCGAGCAGCCAGTTCCTTTTCGTCAACTTTGAAAAGAAGTCTTGAAGGCAACAAATTTTCTCCTTCATGACTTGTTTTAGATAAAAAAATATCTATTCTGCCTCTTTTGCTGAGTCGCTCCACAAGAGTCTGAAGTATCACCATGTCTCTTGAAAGACGACTTTCTATGGTCTTCAGACCCAATTGCTTTCTGACCTTTTCGGTCAAAATACAATTAGACTCTAAAGCCTTTGGGATATCCCCTTCTTGGAAGCCAGCTAAAATAAGATAAGAGGCATCGTCATAGAGCAATTCTAGCCATCCTTTAAGTTCTAATTTCTGGCCTTCTTCGGTTAAAAACAGCCTTTCTTCCTTCATTGCCTCTAGAAACAGGGATAAAAAGGCTTCACAGCTAGAAAAAATATTAAAAGAAGCCAAACGGTTAAACTGATTGAGAGATCCAACAAGAAAAGCACTAAATTTTTCCAATTGTTCATCTAAAAGCGAAGAGAAATTTTCTATGGCTTCAGAGAAAAAACTTAAAAGGGCTTTGGGCCAATGTTTCGATTGGAGTTTGACAAGAAAGTCATTCAAAAGCAAAAAGGCTTCTTTGAACGAATCCTCAGAAGGATTCCTTTCTATAAAATCACTTAGAGTGGATGGAATATAGGCATTGACAAAAGCATCAAGGTTGCCCAAAAACGCATCGGCTTGATCCTGTTGTTTTATTTGAAGCCAGGCATAAAACAACGGATTGCGGACAAACTTTGTTATGGTTGCTAGAGAAGGCTCTTTGAGTATTTCTTTCAAAAGGAAAAAAAAATCGAAAAAGGGGCTCTCGACATAAGAAAGTCCAGAAAAATTAAAAAATGGAATGCATTTTTGCTTCAACTGGAAAGTAAGCAGCTTAGTCAATTGATTTCTGCATATTCCAATTGTTGTAGCTTCGTTGCTGTTCACAGTAGAAACAAGCTCAATGATTTCCTCAACCATTGCCGTTTCATCCGCATGCAAATGAATACATTGCTCTGGTAGAGCTAAGACTGTTTGCTGCCAAAGGCTTTCCAGTGGCCTGCCTTTGGCATCAAAATACTGAGAATATTTTTCTGTTACGGGAAGCAGCACATCAGCAGTTGATGGTTCTTTCAACTTTTCAAGAAACTGCAATGCCAAAGGATGAGGATCAAGACAGCCTGCAATGACTACTTTTTCAATCTTTGAAGGAAGTTTTGGATTTTTTAATAACTGCTGTTTGCGCCAAAAAGGATCGATAAAACCTAATCGATCCATTCTTTCTAAATATATCGATTCCAGCACGCCAATCTCTTCGAAAAAATTATCTTCCACAAAAGCCGCTAGATCTTTCAAAACCAAAGATTTCTCTGCTAGTTCTTCTTGTGTTTTGCTAAGAATTGTTGCAAAAGAAAGAAGACTTTCAAAGTCTCTATTTTCTTTTAACCATTGCCCACAGCTCCCTTTTTCAATAGCTTCAACCAATGCATTGATCCAAAAGATCTTCTTTTGCAAAGGAGTAGGTTCGACTTTATGATCAAGTTGATAATCCGGATGATTCTCAAAAAGACCCATGGGGGTGATGATGATGGGAGAAAGAAAACTATCCCCAAGACGCATCTTAAGGGCCCGATGAAGCATTTTCCCAGATAGGGTAGTAGGAACGATCACAAGACAGTCTGAAAGGTCAAAAAATCCAAAAGAATTTTTACTATTTTGAGAAGTAATCCACTGAGCAACAAGAAGAGGGAAAGGATCCTGCCAACCAAGGAAATGGCATTCAAAATCCATTTTTTAATTCTAACTATTTACTGTTGCGACTACCAGTAAAAAGATATCTAGGAAAAATCAAACAAAGGAATAGACTTAAAACTTGATTTTTTAATGCTTCCGCCTCATTTTTAGACTACTTATCTTTTTTTAAAATAGAAACTGCGGGTGTAGCTCAGTTGGCAGAGCGCAACCTTGCCAAGGTTGACGTCGCGGGTTCAAATCCCGTCACCCGCTCATTCTCTAATGCACTCTCCAATCCTAACCCTAGACGGCTATCCCCCAATACCTCTTAAAGCTATTTGCTAGCGTATGAGAATAAAAATAATTACCATTCGAATAACCAAATCCCTAGATAGAGCCTAAGAAAAATTGCTCAAGAAAGCTTCTCTATCGAGGATCGAACATTCTGCTTTACTTTTTAGAAATGATATAAAGTAAGGCCGTATCCAAAATCATCCAGAGGAGAGATAAGATAAGGACAATTTCCACAGCAATAAAGAAATTCGTCGCAATAAATTCCCTGGCAGAATTATAAGATTGTTCGACCCTATCCAACTTCACTTTTACCGCCGAAGCAATATCATCGATATCAAATTCCTTTTCTACATATTTATAAATCGTTCGTAGATGCCAATCGGATGCTATCTGGTTTACATTAGCAAAAACCGAATAGATTGATTCAACAATTGAAAGCTTATCTTGCACAAAATTCATGCCTTCTTCAGAAAATTTCTGATATCTTTGCGGCATCATCCAAAATTTATACCAAGGAGGCAGATGAGCTAGAATAGATTGCACTTTATCCAGTTCTCTATCCAATAAAAAATTATAAGAAAGTAAATTCCAATAAAGAGCATATACCAACCGTATAATGTTCAAGATTACTTGAGATTCGTAAGAAGAAATGACAGCTCCGAACCGTTTAATCAAAATTAGTTCATTTTCATAATAGCCAAAATTGATTAGCTTTTCATTTTCCATAACAAATTGGGATAAGCTATCGTAATTGGCTTCACCAGATACTATGCCATAAAGTTTCTTGTAATGCTGTTCTAGAAATTTTTCTGCGTCTTTTACACTCCCTGGTTCTAAAGAAAATACAGGAAATAGATCTAATTCCTCCAGCCGATAGACATACTGATAACTGGCAAAGACCTTAGCTTGCTCAATCAAACTGTTGACAAAAGTTTTAACCCAAGACAATATGCCCATTGAACCCACACTGATCGATTTCACTTCCGTTGCAAAGAATGTGAGAAAACCCATTTCGGCTTCCATTGGAAAAGATACTTCAATTAGACCAACACCAAACTTATAGATTTGGGTAACCACTTGAGCTTTTGCCGTCATTTTGTCTTTAAAGGCAATAAGTTGCGTGGTTCTTGCTGAAATTTCTTTGACTATTCTATTAGCTTCCTCGCCTCCAAACTCAAGTTCTAAGCCTAAATCAAAAGGAATAAGAATGGAAACCTCCGATTTCATAATTGAAAATAACAACAGGAGTTCTAAAAATATACTCCAGTATAAAGAAAAATGGAAAAGCAATTGTAGTTACAAATCTAGGGGTAATTTGCCTTTCCAGCAGAAGACAGTGACAGAGAAAAGCTCCAGGGCAAAAGGCAAATAACCGAGATATCCTAAAAGAGGCATTTCAAATATTGGGAAAAACCCCAAAAAGGGAATATGATAGACCCATCTGGGATCTGAATTCCAATTCCATGTTTCCCAACATAATCCACAAATTAAGACGCCAATAGCCAAAGAGATAACTGCTCTCCATTCACCTTGATTTAAATCGCCAAAAAGAATCGATCTTTTTTTAAACTTCGCATTGAGTGGTTCTGTTAAAAAGAAGAGAAAAATCCAGCATAAAGGATAAAATATATGAGGAAAACATAAAAGAAGCAGAAGAAAGCCTAAGCCTAAAACAAAAATCAATCCTTTGGAAGGGACAGAAATTGCAGGACCCTTTTTTAAATTTTCAATCCATCTCCAATGCCTAACCCATTCAGAAGTGGTCAAAACAGCGGGTATAACGGTAGAAAAATTCAAAGAGGCAAACAAAAAATAACTAATAGGTCCAAACTTGTGAGAGCCTACATACTCCCAATTTTGCATTCTGAGATTTATCCCTTCGAATAGCCACCAGAAAGGAATAGACAATAAAAAGAAAAAAAGATAAGAAAATCCAGCCCTTGTCAGAGGAGATACTCCTCTTTTGATGACTAACATGCCATCGATCGTTAAAATGTATCCAACCCACAAAAAGAAAAAGAAATAATGGGTTCGAGCTCCTTCGAGGGTCTCATTCATAATCCAAGAAAAAGCCAAGAGGATGATTCCAATATAAAAATGGATCGCAGCCACAGCTTTAGCGCACTCCACTTTCATCTTTAAAAAACAAGAATTTAAAAAAAAAACCACAAAACCAATCAAAGGATCGCTATTGGTCTGCACACTACCGGCTCATTGTAGCCATCTTAAATCTTATTTGCTGGGCAAGACGAGGATCCATACCTTCTAATTTTGACAAATCCTTATCCCTCTGGCTATAATCATGGAGATGATTTTCAAGAAAAACGAGATTGATTAATGGTCGAATATCACCAGGGAGGGATTTCTCAGCTAACCGCCACGCTTCAATTGCTTCAGGATAAAGGTGGAGTTCTTGATAGAGACAACCCAAGTTATACCATCCTATGCCAAAATCTGGATCTAGATTTACAGCTTCTTTGTATGCATTCATCGCTACCAATCTTTCTCCTGCTCTCTGACTGAGGACACCAAAATTAAACCATCCGTCTCGATCTTTTGGATTTAATTCTATGACGCGCATAAAACAAGCCCGAGCAAACTTTTCCTGCTCCATTTTCAACAACACAAGACCAAGGTTATACCACACGGCTCCATTTGTAGGCTCCAAAAGACTCAGTTCCGTATAGGCTTCAGAAGCCTGCTCCCATTTGGAAAGTTCTCTATAAGAATCAGCCATTCCTACCCATGCCCGTATAGATTGTGGATTTAATTTTGCCGCTTTTGTAAAGGCACTGATAGATTGTTCCCAGTGATGCATTTTTTGATAGATTTCACCCATTAAAATCCAGGCGCTAACATGCCTGGGCCGATTTTCCACATAACTTTTCAGTTCTTCTACCGCTTTCTCGTATTGTCCAATTTTATACAAACATATTCCTAAAGGATAAGCAATTTCCTTCGAAAGGGCCCCTTCTTCTCGTGCCTGAAGCAATGCATCAATAGCGGGATTCCACTCCTTCCTCCCAATTAATATTTGGGCAAATAAAATCGAATAATGATAATCAGAGGAATTCATGGCAATAGCTTTTCTGGCAGCAAAATCTGCCTTATCCCATAAAGATAACCTTAAATAATTTGCTGAGGCAGCGGCCCAGGCGACATCTAATTTTGGGTAGAGTTGAATCAAAATATCAGCGTTCTTTTCGATCTCATTTTTTTGAGTTCCCTGCCATAAATTTCTCCAATAAGTAGAAGAGGAGAGCAAGGGATTTTGCTCCCCTTTTTTCCTAATCGCTTCTAAGTTTTCTTGCCAAAAGGCAAACTCAACAAGCCGATCTGCTTTATTTAAGATTTCTAAAGGACCATCCAGCACTCTTACCCTAACTAAACTATTTTGAATGTCGATCCAATCAACAATTCCAATAGTTTGTCCTTTTTCATTAATGATGGGGCTACCAAGCAACACGCTAGCGGTCGGGCCTGTAAAAAAAAGATGCTCGTTATCTTTCTCTGGCATTTCTTTTGGAACATATTTTGCAATTCTTCTAGGTTCTTCAGAGGTAGGGATAGGAATGTAAAATTCATTTCCACCATTCACAGGCCAACTTTCTCTCGAAACAATTCTTAGCGCCGAAAGGGATTTGCCTTCGACTTGAAGCAAGAGAAAATTTTTTTCTGGATCCTTCACAATCCATCCAACATATTGTACAGGTCGAAAATCCCATCTCTTTACTTCTTTAATCTTCCCTTCCCCATTAAAACTATCAGATAAGGTCAGCACTTTCCCATCCGCGGATAGAACTATGCCTCTGATCCAATGAGTCATTCCATTGGAATCGGATAGAGAGAAATCGACAATTCTTGAGGTCCAAAAATCAGAGTCAAAAGATGATTCTTCTTCTGACTTCAGGGTTGAAAAAGATAAGAAGCTCAAAACGAGATAAAAAGAAAAAAAATAGGGCCAAGCATCAATACGAAAACAGGATAGTTTCACAACACACTATTCGGGGATGAAAATTTATACCCATATAAACAAAGCCAATTTAAAAATAAAGAAAAACTTATTATTAAAATTAAAAGAATGAATCGAACTATTTTTGGTTTTCCATCCAACTATAAAGTGCGCAAGTATATCCTTATGGGAGAAGAAGGTGGCGTTTAATAATTTCTCTGGGGTAGCCGCCTACCAAAACAGTCTTATCCACTTTTCACATATCAGACAAAAGAAAAGGATAAAGAATTTGCTCATTTACTACAAAAAATTTTGCCAAAGTGCTTAGAGCAAGCTACTATCCCTTTCGATGTGAATCCAATAATGGCCCAACAGCGTGAACAATCTTTTCGAGGGCAGGCCGTAAAGCATTGATATAATCTTCATTAAAGTCTCGATACCCATCATAAAGCCAAACGTGGGCTCTTTGAACATTCCCAAAGGAACCAAGGTGAATGGCTTTGGATGCTTTTGAAGGATAATAGTCAGCAAAAAGTCGAACCACGACGTCGGTAGCAGCATTCGTACCAATAAAAGAATATCGCCAGCGACCTAAATCAACCCTTAGAATTGGTATGCCTTCCTTAGCCTGACTAAGTTTATCGATCCTCTTAACCTCCAAAGAAGGATAAGCTTTTTTAAAGGCAGTAATCATTTCTTGATAAAGAATATCCCTTTGTGAAAGATAATCATACCTCGATAAAACAAACTCCGGCGGCCTGTTAAACCATGCTTCATGAACCACTAAAACATATAAGGCTTTGTCGTTTGCGCTCTTTGAAGGTTTTCCTTTGCTTTCGGGGAAAACATCAAAGAGAAAAACAAAAAAGAATAACAGCAAAAATAGATTTCTCATCCCATAATCATTATAAATCACGCTACTGGTTCTGGCTCTATTATTGACATCCTCCCCATGCCTAAAGGCAGGGGATTCCTGGAGATAACTGACCAGATTTAGCCAGGG
>NZ_LXQB01000012.1 GCF_004421185.1 Methylacidiphilum sp. Yel
CCGTCGCTGCCGACGCTATCCCCTGCGTCCTGCTGAAAACCAAGGCGCGACCGGGGGGGGATTTGGGGGTATCGGCCATGGCAACACTCTCCACAAGGAGAAAAGGTACTCGGTCCTAAGCCGCACAGGGCCTTGCTCAAGCGATTGCGGAGACTCTCTAGAAATCTCTTGCGCAAGAAAAAGGGGTCGGCCAATCGGACAAAAGCCAAGGCTTGGATTTGCAAGGCTGCATGCCCGTATTGCCAATATCCGGCAGGAGGGCTTGCACAAGCTCACCTCATGGCTCAGGCGATGATTTCACCGCGTGCTTGTCGAAGAGCTGAAAGTGGGCGGCATGGAGAAGAACCGGTAATCTTGCCTGCTTTCTATCCGACATGGGTTTCTTAAAGTTTCGGCGACAACTGGAGCTGTTCGGCATGGGGGAGGGTCCAGGAAACACTGCCGCTGGCCATTCGCCAGTGGGTGTGCCCGGAGTGTGGAAGCATCCACGACCGGGAGGTGAATGCGGCCAGGAATATCCTGGCGCATGGTTTGGCCGTCCTAAACGGCCTTATGACGAGTTGCGCCAAATGTGAAGCCGGTGGAGAAAAAAGCTCTTGCCGCCGTCGCATGACGATGGGAAAACTGTCCTCTGTGAAGCAGGAAGTTAGCTTTGTTCCTCTGTGAGCAGGAACGAGTAAGTCTGACGGAACGGAAGAAAGTTAAATTCCTTCGTAGATCCCATAAACAGGCCCATACGCTAAGGGCTATGTAATTACATACGATCATGCTCAAATAGAATGAGAAGTGTTCGTTTCTGGCTCCCAGAGACAACTCAAACTACCAGTAGGGATAATAACTCATTGTTTAAGATCTAAATCCAAAAAAATTATCATAAAAAAACTTGCTTTTTCTTTTTTATCTGTCATTTAGTAAATCCTATTTTCTAAGACGCTAATATAAGAATCTGAATGTTGCATATGTTTTCATTTGCATTAATGTGTTAATTACCGAAAGGAAAATATGACTGAAGTAAAAGTAAAAAAAGGAGAATCTATCGATAAAGCTTTACGACGGCTAAAAAGAAAGCTTGATAGAGAAGGTACACTTCGAGAAGCAAGATTAAGAAAAGCCTTTGAAAAACCTTGCAATCGAAGAAGAAGGAAAGCAAAAGAAGCTCGATTAAAAATTTATTCTTCCTTTTACTAATTCCTAGGTTTCGTTCCTTATCATCCTCCAACACCTATCAGGTTGCTTAGAGTTTTGCCTCTTTTTATATGATCCCTAATCTAATGGTGAGGCTGCAACTGCTTCGTTTTTTCTAAATTAATCAAGGAAGGGTTTGCAGTAGCGCGAAAATCCGCATTAGGAGATGCTGGATAGACAGTAATTTCAACCCTTCTATTTTTTTCCTTTCCCTCTAACATACTATTATCAGCTATTGGATTGGTTTCTCCTCCAGCAGCAAGAGAAAACATACCTTCAGGCAGTTGTCCAATCTGGATTAATGCCCTGATAACAGCAGCCGAACGTATGGCTGAAATTTCCCAATTTGTAGGATATATATCTTGTACTTCATGAGCAGGCGGATCATTATCCGTAAAAGAACAAACTTCTATTTTCGAATCCTGAGTGTTAACCAAAAAAGGCTTTGTTACAGAGAGGAATTTTGATAAAAGAATTTTTCCTTGTGTGCTTAACTTTATGCCTCCATAGGCAAATAAGGCACTCTTAGCGAATCGGGCAACCACTCCATTTTTTTGCAGCATCACTGTTAATTCCCCTTTTTGTATTTCTTCAGGAAATGCTGCTTTTAACCTATTTTCAAGTTCTTTGGTTAAAGAAGAATTTTCTTTAGTCGAACCACTTGTTGCTTCCTCCATTTTTTTTGATTCGACTGCTTTGAGTGATTGAGTGGTTTTCTCAAGAAGTTCTTCTTGACTTTTCAATAGGCTGCCTGTCTGGGACAATTCGGCTTGAAGTTGATCAACAACCGCCCGTTGCTTTTGATTTTCTTGTTTGAGAAGTTCATCCTCTTCTTTTAGTACTCGAATGGTCTTTTCCAGTGAAATGTATTGGCTATAAAAGTATACCGCTGTAGCACCTAAAAAAACACTTAATGAAACCCAAAAAAAAACAGCTCCCAACCCTCCTGCCGGCAAAACCGTTTGTTTTTTCTTTTGGACTTTGACAGGTACTACGGCCGGTTTTTGATCCATTTCTTTAAAATAACTTTTTTATCAAATAATAACAAGAAAAGAAAAAACTCTTCTTTAATGGGTATTATTTGTTTTTTCCACAGGTGCAGTCATTGGAGAAGAGCTTACGGGTAGGCTTTGTGACCAATTCTTTTTAAGTTCCTCAGGATTGTTTGGTAAAATCGTAGAGCCTGAAGGGGCGTCAATCGGCCTTTCTCCAACTAAAAACTCGAACTGTATTGGCTTACCATCTCTTAATACCTTTACGGGTATCTTTTGTCCTACAGAAACAAAGAACGATGCATCCATTACATCTGCCAAGCTGGTAATCTTTTTCCCATTGATCGAGACAACAATATCCCCTTCCCTTAACCCGCTACCAGATACAGGAGTATTAGGAAATAGACGGGCAACTACCACTTGCCCTGCAGCCTCCTCTCTTCCTATTTTGGTAACAGCCACTCCAACCCATCCATAACGCACCTTCCCATAGCGAGTGGTATCATCAACGACTTTTCTAATTGCTTTGCTTGGCAACGCATAACTCCATTCTTCTTCTTTTACACTCATCGTTATCATTCCAACGACTAACCCCCTCGAATTAATTATGGGCCCACCAATCTGGCCTGGATTTACCCTTGTATTAATCCTATAATGGGTCGTGGGAAAAAAATGATTTAAATATTCGCAATCTTTTCCTACAACCAATCCAAAGGAAGGGCAAGCGGGAAGCTTATACGGATAGCCTATGCCTACAACAGGTGTCCCGGTAAGGACCTCTTGACCGTAAGCAAGCTTTAGAAAAGGAAAGGGTTTTGAACCCTCTTCAACTTGAAGAACAGCCACTCCACTTCGCTCGTCAATGCCTAGAACTTTGGCTAAATGCCATTGAGCGTTGTAATCAACATAAAAGAGCGAATCGGTTAACTGGCAATCGGGTGCTGTAACCAAGACTCCTTCGGAATTGATAAAAAAACCTGAGCAGAAACTTTCCCCCCCATTTCTATGCTCTATTCTAACACGGACGACAGCGTTTTTGTTCTGCTCAAAAATCTTGTTAACTTCTCTTCCTATGGTATCAAAGAGACTTTCAGCACCTATCAGTGGCAATCTTCCCAAAACGAGGAAGAAAAAAAAAAGGCAAGCCGATGAGGCTTCCACAATAGAATCTTTAAAAAGCAACCATCGCTTCATAATGAGTTAACGCATCACGAATGACATAATGTGGATCTTTAGAATTGTGGAAATTGGGAGCAAGTTTGGTAGATTCCACTTCAAGATCCTCTTTGGATGGTAAGGAAAGAAGAGGAGGAGTAGAAGGGACAAGGGTTTGAGAATGTTGGCTTTTTTCAACTCTTTCTATTTTTGGAGACTCATAGTTTGTAACCAAAGAATTAGGTATCTTCTTACTGTTGTTTTTAAGTAGATTGAAACTGTTGAAACTGACAATGCCTAGAAAAAATACAAAAAGGAAACTTCCTACGACCGCTCTTTGGAATACTCTGGTATGATCACAAAGAAGAAAGACTCTTTGGAGTTTTTCTAAAAACATTTCTGAAAAACTCTTTTCTTTGATCATTTCAACACGAAGCCTTCTGTGAAGATTTTGATGCATTTGTTCAAAATATTCAGCAGTGGCAAGCTTTTCTGTCTGTTTCTCTAAGTGTGTTTTTATCCATTTTTTCATTTCTACATCCGCAGTTTGAAGACATTTTCTCTCCATATCAAAGCCTCCCATTCTACATCTTCCACATTTTTTAACTTATGAAGCTGTTGTCATTTTTCAATAGCTTTTGCAGTTGCTTATGTGCATAGAACAATCTAGAGCGAATTGTTCCTTCCGAACATCCCATAATTTTAGCTATTTCCGAATGGCTGAGCTCTTCTAAATCAAAAAGAACAACAACGGCTCGATGTTTTTCGGAAAGCTTAGATAGGGCATCATTCAAAACCTTATTCAGTTCTTTAATTTCCATTTGTCGTACCGCTTGCTCTGCCGAACGGTAATCGACAAATTCCTTTTCCATTTTCCCCTCCTCATCGTCTGGAAAATAAGGATAGGGTTGTGGGCTGGATTTCGATTTTCTTTTAAAACTTATAGCGGTATTAATGGCAATACGATAGATCCATGTATAAAAGGAAGCTCCAATTCGAAATCCCCCAATGTTTTTGTAGGCTTTGATAAAAGTTTCCATTAAAACGTCGTTTGTATCTTCATGGTGCAGCAGCACACCATAAATCACCCTATATAATCTTTTTTGATAGCGTTCGACTAAAATATCGAAAGCATCCAATTCTCCAGATTTCATTCTGAGAATGAGCTCCTGATCGGTTGGAGACTGATCGAGTACTTCTGGAATAGCTTTTTTCATTCTTTTTTTGTATCAAAAAGAGTTGTTGTTTTACCTTAAAGCAGCTAATAAGAAAAAATCAAGTAATATCGACTCCAATAAATTCATATTTTTGCTAAAAAGTCCAGTTCTATCTATAGAAACGATAGAAAAGAAAAAAAGATGCTTGTCATCTTTCTAATTTTTAGAAATAATGCCTGATCATTCATGCAACTAGATAAAGTTTCTTCAAAACAGAGGGTTTCTAATAAACACCTCTCTCCTCCTATCTATTCTTGGGCAATTAAGCTTGTCGTACTTGTCGTATTCTTTCAAATGTTCTCCCTCCTTTCCATATTCTGGTTAAGACATTACGTTTTTAATCAAGTTTCAAAAAAAGATCGATTGACAGCTGCAAGCAATTCTTTTAAGTTGCCTTCTTTTCTTTCCCCTAAGCCTCCAGCCTTACCAGTAATTCACTCCAAAGAATTGAAAAAGGATGCTTCGTTTTTAGCAGAAGAAAATAAAGAAGAAAAACTCGATGCCTTTATCAAGGATGCCGAACGGTTTGAAAGAGAAGGAGAATTGAGCTTAGCTCATGATGCTCTAAACAATGCTGAAGAAGTAGATCCTCTCAATTGCGATGTACTTGTCAGACAAGCTCAGCTAGCTGAACGTCAGAAAGATGGTCAAAGAGCCTATACCTATTGGAGTAAAATCGCTGAACTCGATCACAAATCTAGCTCTTCTAGTCCGCTTTATAAAACAGCCCGTCAAAAAGTAGCTGCCTTTAGAAGTCTCTCTAAAAAAGACAGTGGCTCCCCACCTCTTATCCATTCGGCTCTGAAAGGAATTCAAGGAATGGGCAAAACGTTATGCCTTGAAAAAATACGTGTGGAGAAAAGTAATCTTTCTAATACCCCGTGGGGACAAGAAGTCACTCTGCGGGTGCCCATTTTTCTTTCCGATCCTACCATTCGCATTGATCCCAAACAGATCCGTTACCAAATTTATATTTATGATGAGATAGACAAAGGCATTATTTTACAATCAAATGCCAAAATTACCAGCTCCTTTGAGAACCCTCTTCCTACTTGGACTATTCACCAAACAGAAATCCTTCGGATTAATTACAAATTAGAACGTCCCGTTCAAAATCAAAAATTTTATGGGTACATCATTCGGATTTTTTATTGTGGACAGCTTCAGGATCAAATTGCTGATCCCCCTGAACTGCTAACCCGCCTTCCCGGTTTAACTCCTAAGATGTAATGGTTGCTCTTTCTTCTCTTCGTTAAGCAGATCAACAATTAGGTTACTTGTTTTTTGACTTGCTCCAGTTGAACCGAGGGAATCAATAACTTCTTTCATTCTTTTTTTCATCCAAGTCCTTAGTTCTTCGTCTTCCATCAGGCGCAAAGCTACAGGGACTATTTTGTCTGGATGTGCATCATATTGAACGAATTCTGGCACAATCTGCTCGGAAGCAAGCACATTGACAATACTCAAAAAAGGGACTTTAACAAGCCTTTTACCCACTTGATAGGTCAAAGGATTGGTTTTATAGATAACTATCTGAGGGACCCCAAGGATAGCACATTCCAAAGATACTGATCCAGAGGCTAAAATAGCCAATCGGCATCTGGAGATATGAGAAAGTGGGTATCCTATCTGAATCTTCAACCATTCTGGAAGATGTTTTTCTCCTAGATGCGCCAATCCCAGTTCGATGAGTTCTTCGTTGGGTGCAATCCATAAAAATTCATAATCATGATGCTTCATAACCATCTTCCATGCCACTTGATAAAGAATAGGCAAATGCCTGATAATTTCCATTCTCCGACTTCCTGGAAGCAAGGCTATTTTGTTAGAACTAAATTGAGAATTTGGCAAAGGATTAGGCAGCAGCCGATCCAACAAGGGATGTCCTACCCATTCTACTCGCAGGTTGAGGGCATTTTTCTCAAACCATGGCTTCTCAAAAGGAAAAATAACCACCATAAGATCAAAGAGCTTACTGAAGCGTGCTGCTCTTTGGCTATTCCATGCCCAGACTTGAGGACTTATATAATAAACAATCTTAGTAGTAGGTAATTCTTTGCGAAGTTTGGAGGCAAACCGAAGATTAAAACCAGGATAATCTATTAAAATCACACAATCAGGTTTTTCAACAATGGCACAATGCAAAAGCTCTTTAAAAATCCTTCGGATTTCAGCTAAATTTTTGATGACTTCTACAAGTCCCACGACAGCCAATTTAGAAAGGTCATAAAGTTGTATCTGTCCAGCAGCCGCCATCCTTAATCCTCCTACTCCTAAAAAAACGGCTTCTGGAAAAGACTTTCGAACTGCTTCAATCAGCAGAGCTCCGTAAAGATCTCCACTTGTTTCCCCAGCAACCAACAAAAACTTTTTTTTGGATGGTTTTACTTGCATCATAGTTTTGTCTTGTCACTTCACTTTATTGGAGCGAATGATTTCTGTGATTTCTACTGCTAATTTGAGGGCTTCAACTGCTTCTTTCCCGCCAACAAGGGGAGAATCTTTGGAATAGATACAGTCAATAAAAGATCGCAATTCAAAGAATAAAGGCTCCCCTTTTTCAATAGGCATGGGTAGACATTCAATGCCATGATCCCGCTTTCGATAGATTTCGCCTTTTTGCTCAAGGTAGTTTAACGAAATGTAAGCATCGTCTTGAAAAATCCTAATTTTTCGCATTTTTTCAGGGCTTATCCGACTAGTGGTGATGTTGGCAATAGCCCCATTTTTAAATTTGATTCTTGCATTGGCAATGTCTTCTGTAAGGCTTAAGACAGAAACTCCTACCGCATCAACTGACTGAATTTCGGAATGCACCAAATGCAGTATTGTCTCCAAGTCATGGATCATAAGATCCAGTACGACTCCAAGCTCGGTATTTCTTCCTGGATAGGGACAGAGCCTGTGGCATTCGATAAAGCGTGGCTGACTCAAATATCCTTCGAGAACTCTAAAAGCAGGATTATATCTTTCCACATGGCCCACTTGTAAAATGACACCATTTTTTTTGGCAATTTCCACAAGCAATTTTGCCTCTTCTAGGCTATCAGTGATCGGTTTTTCAATTAGCACATGGACGCCAGCTTCTAAACATTTTGAACCAATAGTGAAATGAGTAGAAGTCGGAGTAGCTATCGAAACTGCGTCCACTTCTTTTAGTAGTTCCTCTACTGACTCAAAGACTCTTCCACCAATGGTTTCTGCAAGTCTTCCTGCAGCCTCCTTTTTAATATCAAAACATCCCACATAATGGACTCCATCCATCTGGGCATATATTCGAGCATGATGTTTGCCGATATGCCCTATGCCAATAACGCCAAGTTTTATCGGGCTCATAATTGATCCTATGGAAATCCAATCAGGCTCGTTTTAGTCTGATCAGCTAAACTTACTACCTTTTCCTTCTCCAAAATAAGCGTCTTTGCTGATTCGCATACAATGGTACCAATGCCAAAACGTTGAGCTGACTCAATCGTCTTGATCCCTATAACAGGAACATCAAACCTAAAATCTTGATTAGGCTTGCTAACTTTCACTAGCATGGCACTTCCTCTTCCCAATTCTCCGCCTCTTTTCATGGCCTCATCGGTTCCTTCAAATGCCTCAACCGATAGCACCGTTCCATTTTTAACCACAACCGATTGACCTATATCAAGCCTTGCAATTTCTTTGGCGATTTTAAACCCAAACTCAACATCCTCCCAATATCTTTTTTTAATTTGAGGGCCTCCAAATTGTCCAGAAGGGGCTAATTGGTCTTCCAAAAAAGTAGTGGCATTTAAAAGAATGACCCCATTTTTTTCAAGCTCTTGAGCAATAGCTCCAAAAATTGTATGAGCATTTCTTTCCTTAAGTTTTGCTAAAAGCAAAATTGCTCGCAGATCAGGTCTTAATTCAAAAAGATGGGATGGAGCTATCCCCCCGGCCATGATTGCTGTGTTGACTTCATTTTTTTTGAAAAATTGAATTAATTTAGACAGTTGACCAACCCGAATCCATTCCACTGCAGTCGAAAGAGTTTCCATCTGATGATCTGTTTCGGACACAAAACAGACTGAGAAAATCTTCTCTACTCCGGATCTTCTTGCTCCTTTGGCCACAAGCAATGGATAAACACCCCGGCCAGCAATAATACCAAGTCGATCAGCCGACTCAAGAATTGATTTTTTTTGATTCTTAGTAATCACCCCTTTATGTTTTTTTTTTAAAATAAGAATCTTCTATAGAAAGAGAAAGAAAGAAAATCAAATCTTGACCATAGAGAACGATAAGAGTAAATTATTGCACCACTGATTTTTTTGATTTGAAGAGTGGAAACTATGTTAAAGTTTCCACTTTTTTCTTTAAAATTAAGGAGAAAGCCATGAATCAGGAAGTCCTAGCTATCATGGAATACATGGAAAAGGAAAAAGGGATCAATAGGCAGGTGTTCATCGAAGCGATGCAGTCAGCTTTATTGGCGGCCGCAAAAAAAAGCATCGGACCTGCCAGGGATCTTAGGGTAGAGATCCATCCTAAAACTGGGCGAATCAATGTTCGAGCCAAACTCGAAGTTGTTGAAAAAGTCCAAAACAGCCATGATCAAATTTCCATCAAAAGAGCAAAAGAAATCGATCCAAATGTCAAGCTTGGAGATCTGATTGAAGTGGAAGTGACTCCGAAAGATTTTGGCAGAATTGCAGCTCAAGTTTTTAAACAGACTATAAACCAAGCCCTCAAAGGCATAGAAAGAAAAATGGTTCTGTCAGAATTTAAAGATCGCATTAACAATATTGTTAGCGGCACCATCCGAAGAATAGAGAGAGCTGATGTAATAATAGACTTGGGAAGATATGAAGGCGTAATGCCTGCTAAAGAAAGAGTGCCTACAGAAGAGTACGTTGTTGGGGAAAGAATAAAGGCCTATGTACTTTCCGTAGAAGACACTCCCCATGGCCCTATGATTATTTTGTCTCGAAGCCATCCTAATTTCATACTGCGCCTTCTCGAATTAGAGGTCAGTGAAGTAGCAGATAAAATTGTCGAAGTAAAAGCCATCGCTAGAGAACCTGGATTTCGCACAAAAATTGCCGTTTGGACAAACAATCCAAAAATTGATCCTGTCGGTTCCTGCGTTGGTGTCCGTGGGGCGCGTGTAAAAAACATTGTCAGAGAGTTGCATAGCGAAAAGATCGATTTATTCAAATGGTCACCCAATGTAGAAGAACTAACTATTGAAGCTTTAAAACCCGCAAAAGTAAAGAAAGTGGAAGTGGATCAAGACCACCACCGGGTAAAAGTAACAGTGGATGAAGAAAATTATTCTATAGCGCTTGGCAGAAAAGGGAAAAATATTTGGCTTGCATCCAAAATTGTGGGCTGGGATATAGACGTTGTCAAAGAACCCTCAGCCGCCGTGGATAATTTCACACAAAAGCTTACCAAAGCCGCTGAAGAGATGGCCTCTACGCTTTCTATTGATCAAAGCGTGGCTGAACAAATAGTAAGAGCAGGCTTTATCAATCCTGAAGCTGTGGCTGAAAGTGAAGAAGAAGATCTTATGTCTGCTCTTCCTGAGCTGGATCCGCAGTTGATCCATCGCTTAAAAGAAGCGGCTCACTTGGCAGGAAAAACAAATTGAAATCATAAACTAAAGAAAATTTAATACTCTATACATGAATTCGAAAAAATGTTCTCCAACAAATGAAATAAAATCGTTTGCTAGCAATTCGCCCAATAGACTTTCTTTAGACAAACCGAAGAAGTCTACCAAGGAGGCTGATTTTTCATTGACTGCGAAAGAAAAAAAACCTAAAGCAGTTGTTGCCCCTGCCTTGGATTCAGAAGAGAGAAAAGAAAAAACCAAAAAAGAAGAAAAAAAAGATGCTTCTCTATCCATTCTTCCTTCTCTAGAGAAAGAAAATAATAAAGCCATTCCAGTTCTAGAAGCCTCTAAGCCAGCCCTCCCCAAGGAAGGGGAAAAGCGAGTGATTGCTATCAAAGGGCCAGTTTCAGTAAAAGAATTAGCTGGCTTGATCGGAATCAAACCTTTTCAACTTATTCACCATTTGATGGAAATGAACATATTCGCTTCAATGACCCAGTTGCTAGACGAAGGGGTCATTCAGGGAGTATGTCAGAGACTTGGAATAACTATACAGACTGACAAAAAGGAACGGCATGGACCAGTTCATCCAACACCCTTAGTAAAGCCAAAGGCTCAACCTCCCCCCCCCCAACCCCTATCTAATATTAAATCAAGAGCCCCTGTAGTAACTTTCATGGGGCATGTGGATCATGGGAAGACTTCGCTACTTGATGCCATAAGACAAACAAAAGTTGCGGCAGGAGAAGCCGGTGGAATAACACAACATATTGGTGCTTATACAGTGGTGAAAGATGGACGATCCATAACATTTATCGATACTCCTGGACATGAAGCGTTTACAGCTATGCGTGCCCGTGGAGCTTCGATCACCGATATTGTGGTTCTAGTTGTAGCCGCCGATGATGGAGTCATGCCTCAAACCTTAGAAGCCATCAATCATGCCCGCAACGCCAAAGTTCCTATTATTGTGGCTATAAACAAAATAGACCTGCCTGGGGCTAATCCTCTACGGGTAAAATCTCAACTCCAAGAGATCGGTCTTGTCCCCGAGGAATATGGGGGAGAGACCATTTTTTGTGAAGTCTCAGCTATCAAAAAAATTGGCATCGACAACCTCCTCGATATGATTTTACTTCAAGCTGAAATCCTTGAATTAAAAGCCAATTATGAAGGCAATGCCAAAGCTAGGGTTATCGAATCGCAGATAGAAAAAGGCAGGGGACCAACGGCCACAGTGATTATCCAATCGGGTCATCTAAAAGTCGGAGATATTGTCCTTTGTGGGATTTATTATGGGAAAGTCCGAGCTCTTATTGATGATACTGGGAAGAACATCAAAGAGGCTTTTCCTTCTATGCCCGTCAAGATTCTTGGTCTCAACGGCCCCCCTCTACCTGGAGAAGAATTAGTCGTTGAAAAGGATGAAAAGAAGGTAAAAGAAATAGTTCAAGAAAGAATTGAAGCCCTTAAGAAAGACCGTGAAGCCTCTCTTACACCTAAAGTCACTCTAGAAAACATCTTCCAAGCAATTGAAGAGGGTCAAAAAAAGACTTTGAATATTGTTCTTAAAGCCGATGTTCAAGGCTCTCTAGAAGCTCTCATTGACCAATTGAAAAAAATCTCTAGTCAAAAAGTCGATTTAGACATCATTCATTCTGGTGTGGGTTCCATTTCAGAATCTGATATCCTTCTTGCAAAGGCTGCCGGTGGACTTGTCATCGGATTTAATACAAAAACTGACTCTGCTGCAGCTGCGTTGGCAAAAAGAGAAGGGGTTCAAATTAAGCTTTTCAGTGTTATTTATGAACTAGTTGACCAAGTCAAAGAAGCAATGTCTGGTCTTCTAGAACCTGAACTACGAGAGTCTATTGTCGGTACAGCCGTAGTCAAGAAAGTCTTCGAATTGTCTAAATATAAAGTAGCAGGTTGTATGGTCCAATCTGGACGAATTATACGAGGTGGATTAGCTAGAGTTTTACGAGGTAAACAGCCTATATATGATGGGGAAGTTCTTTCGCTGAAACGCTTTCAAGATGAAGTATCAGAAGTGAGGATGGGGTTTGAATGTGGTATTCGCCTAGGAAATTTCAACGATTATGAGCCTGATGATATTATTCAATGTTATCAATTGGAAAAGGTGCCACAAAGTTTATAATTCTATAGTAGAGCATTCATATTGATCCAATGACAACTAGAGCGATTAGGGTTTCGGAAGTCATCCGTCGGGAGTTATCTTGGTGCTTTCAGCGAGAAGTAGAACTCGAAGGCTTAGTGTTAACTATATCTGCCGTAGAAACTTCCGCTGATCTTAAAGAAGCTTCCATTTTTGTTAGCCTTTTTGACGCCTCCATCCCTGATGAAAACTTGCTTATGATTTTAAATAGGCACCGAAACGAATGGCAAAAGTGGATTGGGAAGAGATTGCAAAGCAAATTTACACCACGGTTGACTTTTAAAATCGATAATTCATTAGATAGAGGAGACCGAGTATTACGTATCATCGAAGAACTTGACAAAGAAACAAATACAGACTCATAGTTCTAGGTGTTGAATCAAAAAGATTCTGTGGTCTCCAATTGAAAAGTTCTCCATCAATATTGATATATTTTATCAGACGGCTTCTCTCTTCTCTTTTTGTGCTTTTTGGAATTATTTCTCTAACTTTCTTTCTTGTCAGACTCGCCCCAGGCAATCCCTTTAGTGCCGAAAGGAATATTTCTCCTGCTATTCTTCGAAATCTTGAAGCCCGTTATAAGCTCAGTGGATCACTACTCGAACAGTACAAAAATTACCTGCTAAACCTTTGTCATGGCGACTTAATGCTTTCTACCCGATATCGTAATCGCTCAGTAAACGAAATCATTGGTCAAACTCTCCCTGTATCGATAACCCTTGGAGGTTGCTCTTTTGTTTTAGCCCTTGCCTTTGGTATTAGCAGTGGTTGTTTAAGTGCCTTTTTTTGGAATAAACCTTTTGACAAGATTACTCAAGGAATTACTCTAATGGGAATTTCAATTCCAAGTTTTGTGCTCGCTCCTATTTGCGTGCTGATTTTTGCAATCCTTTTGAGACTCCTTCCCCCCGCTGGCTGGGGATCAATAGAAAAACTCATCCTCCCTTCTTTCTGCCTTGGTATTCCTTATGGATGCGTGGTTTGCCGATTAACGAGAAGTGCAATGCTTGAAGTACTTCATTCCGACTATATACGGACTGCTAAAGCCAAAGGATTGACCGAATCCTCCATTCTCTTTGTACATGGTTTAAAAGCAGCGGCCAGTCCTATTATTGCCTACAGTGGGCCTTTAGCCGCTAATTTGCTGACAGGATCGATGGTTATCGAACAGATTTTTGGGATCAGTGGTATGGGTTCTTTTTTTGTAGACGGAGTGCTCAATAGAGATGTTTTTCTAGTAAGCGGCGTCACACTTGTATATTCTCTTTTACTCATCTTATTTAATCTCCTAGCCGATATGCTATGCCTCCTGTTCGACAAAAGAATTGTTTTGGAATAAAAAAAAGCAAAGGTGGGTTTCCCTTTAGGACATTCTCTTTATTTTTTTTATTGGTCCTTTTGTCGCTCATCGGCCCTTGGTTTTATCCTCAATCCCTCTATAAAACAACAAACGAAATCTTACTTCCCCCCAGCCTTTCACACATATTTGGAACTGATATCCATGGACGGGATCTGTTTATCAGAATCCTTTTCGGAGCAAGAATTTCTTTCGGAGTGGGCTTCAGTGGTTCTTTGATTAGTCTTCTTATAGGGGTTACTTATGGATCCATTGCCGCCTATGCTGGTGGAAAAATTGACAGGATGATGATGCAGCTTGTCGATCTTCTTTATTCCTTACCTGTGTTGGTTTTTGTCATCGTACTCATTGCCATATTTGAAAATCCTCTACGCGCTTTTCTGTTCCATAGCCATTTGGAATCACTGCTTCCCTACTCGCGTATTATCCTTCTTCTTGTAGGACTGGGTTTTGTCGAATGGCTCACAATGGCAAGGGTTGTTCGAAGTCGTGTATTGATCTTAAAAGAATCTCTTTTTGTACAAGCCGCAAAGGTTCTAGGACAAAACAGTTTTAAAATACTTCTTAAACATATTTTTCCCAATATCGCAGGCCTTGTGATTGTGTATCTGACGTTGACCATTCCAACAGTCATTTTGGAAGAATCTTTTTTGAGTTTTTTAGGACTAGGAGTTGAACCTCCTTCCTCTAGTCTAGGAAGTCTTTTATCTGACGGCGCAAATGCAATCAATCCCGTCAAGATATCTTGGTGGCTTCTTTTCTTTCCAGGACTATACCTAAGTCTTACCCTTTGGTCATTGAATGTTTTTGGCGAATGGTTAAGAGATAAACTCGATCCTAAAACAAGATAAGGATTAGTCGTAGCCTCGAGGATGGGATTTATGCCATGACCATGCGCTTTGAATGATTGCATCTAGATCATAGTTTGGCTTCCAACCAAAGGTCTCAAAAGCTTTTCTAAAATTAGCCACAAGAATAGGGGGATCCCCAGCGCGAGGAGAACACACTACAGCAGGAATAGGCATTGCCGTAATCGCTCGAGCAGCTTCTATAACCTCAAGCACAGAGTAGCCTTTTGCACTACCTAAATTGTACACTCCTTCAAACTGGCTTTCCAAAGCTTTAATGTGCGCATCAACCAGATCTACTACATGAATATAATCTCTAACCGCCGAGCCATCCGCAGTTGGATAATCAACACCATAGATCTCTACCTTCGGTAATATGCCCAAAGCCACCTGTAAAATTCTAGGGATCAAATGGGTCTCCTTCCTGTGATGTTCTCCATGATAAAGAGTTGCTCCAGCTGCATTAAAATATCTAAAAATGACAGGCCTGATCCCATGAATCTTCCGGTACCATTCAAGAATTTTTTCAAATAGAAATTTGGATTCCCCATACGGATTTTCTGGATTTGCCGGAAAATTTTCCTCAATGGGCACTTTTGTTACCGAGCCATAGATTGAACAAGTGGAAGAAAAGACTATTCTCTTTAACCCGTACTCTACCATAGCATCTAAAAGATTGACTCCATAAGCCACGTTATTTTGAAAATATAAGGAAGGATTGCTCATCGATTCTGCAACTAAGGCCTTGGCAGCAAAATGGATCACAGCTTGAGGTTTTTCATTCATGAATATAGATAAAAGCAGATTCCGATCAGCAATATCCCCTTGGATAAATAAGGCTTTTGATTCTACAGCTTTGATATGTCCCTCTGATAGATTATCAAGGACAATGACTTGATAGCCACGATCTATCAATCTCTCCACACATATACTGCCAATATATCCCGCACCGCCTGTAACAAGGACCTTCAAGGATATGCCCCTTTCCTTTTTTTAAAATATAAAGCGTAGCGTAACGAAAAAAAATTTTCTTAAGAATAGCTCCAATCAACTGATTTTTTTATCCTTCTTATGCAAGACAAGAAAGACCTTAAGCCATCATAGGATGCACTAATATACTAGAGCTTAGCAAAACTGATGTTTTTTTGACTAATGCTTTCTTTGACAAATGCGCTAACAAAAAGATTTTTTATCTTACTAGAACTAGCAACAAAACATCAACAGCAGATCTAAAAGCGTAATGGCTTGCAATTGTTTGATTCAGCAAAGTGCACTTGTGCATTGTTTCTAAACAGGGGTGCATTAATCAACCCTATCACAGAAAAGGGGAAAGGGTAGCTGATAGCTCTTAATCCTTAAGATTCATCGAAAGGAGAAATTCAACGTTATTTTTAGTTTTTTTCAGTCTTTCGAGTAATAATTCCATGGCTTCTATCGGAGGAACTGACGATAAGGCTCTCCGGAGCACATGAATCCTTACAAGCTCATCTGGATGATAGAGTAATTCTTCTCTACGAGTACCAGATTTAGGAATGTTGATCGCTGGATAAATTCTTTTATCGACAAGTGCTCTATCCAGATGCAATTCCATATTTCCGGTTCCTTTGAATTCTTCGAAAATAACATCGTCCATCTTTGAGCCTGTATCAATCAGTGCGGTTGCAATAATGGTAACGCTGCCCCCTTCCTCAAGATTTCTGGCTGTTGCAAAAAATCGCCTAGGCTTTTGAAGCGCATTGGCATCAACTCCACCAGTTAAAATTTTGCCACTATGCGGTTGTAGAGTATTATAGGCCCGAGCAAGTCTTGTCAAAGAATCCAAAAGAATCACCACATCAATCTTATTTTCGGCCATTCTTTTCGCCCTTTCTATAACCATTTCGGCCACCTGTACATGTCTATCGGGGGTTTCATCAAAAGTGGAACTGATAACCTCTCCTTTTACCGATCTTTCCATGTCAGTTACTTCTTCAGGCCGTTCATCAACAAGTAGGACGATAAGATGGGCTTCAGGATGATTTTCAGTAATGGCATTGGCTATTTTCTGAATCAAAACTGTTTTACCTGTTCTTGGAGGAGCAACAATTAAGCCTCTTTGACCAAATCCAATGGGAGTGATCAGATCCATGACTCGCATGGAAAGATCCCCACTTTTACCCTCCAAAAAGATTCTTCTATTTGGAAAAATAGGTGTTAAATTGTCAAAAATGATTCTACCACGAATCTTTTCGGGTTCTTCATTCTCAATTTTTTCAACTTGGAGCAGGGAAAAATACCGTTCTTTTTCCTTAGGGGGTCGAATAGGTCCAGAAACCAAATTGCCTTTCTTTAGCCCATATTTTCTGATTAAAGCAGGAGAAACATACACATCCTCTTGACAAGGGAAATAATTGTATGCTTCTGATCTTAAAAATCCATATCCTTCGGGTAATATCTCTAAAACCCCTCCTCCGTAAATCGCTCCATTTCTTTGAGCATTACGCCGCAAGATTTCAAAAATTACCTCATGCTTTCTCATTAATCCCGGATTTTCAATCTGGTATTCTGCAGCTTTAATCTGCAGCTCAGAAAAGGATAACTGTTGAAGCTTACTCAGATCCAACGTAGGACCTAAGTTTACAGATTCCTCCATCCCGTTATTTTTTGTTTGAGTGATTGTCTCTTGGACAGATTTTTTAATTTCCATATGTTCTTCTTTTTGTTCGGAATATTCTTGAATGTTCTTTCCTTCTTCATTTTCGGCCTTCATGGAAGAAGGCATCTCGTTGTTAGAATCAAAAGTTTCCTGCGCTTTCATCGGCTCACCCTCTGAATGATTTTTTTTTGATGCTCTCATTTTAAATTATTGTAACAACACTGAATTAAACAATCCTCAGGTTTACATTGTTGATTGTATAGGGTTTTTAGATTCCTTGACCCGCTTTATTCGAAAATTTCACAAAAGAAATTATGAACAACCTGCATTATAAGATCGAAGCTGGTCTAAAAACATGCGACCCTGATCATAAAGCAAATGAATGGAACCATCATTCCAAAAAACAAAGTCACTATTTTCCATTTTCTTTTCCAAAGGCCATTGACTTTCAATCCTCATTCTTATTTCTCGTGAAATCAATCCTCTATCCAAAAGTCTTTTGAACTGTACCGATGGAGAACAGCCAACACACAAGACCTTATCAAATTCTTTTTCGAGTTTTTCCTCGAACAAAAGTGGTATAACAACAATTATACGTTTCCTCGGATTGCTTTTTTTGGCTTCAATAACTTTTATTTTCCACTGTTGGCGTATTGAAGGATGCGTTAATCTATTTAATGTTTCCAACAACTTCGGATTCTGAAAAACCAGTTGACCTAATACTCTACGATTTATTGTATTATCATTATTTAAGATTTCTTTCCCAAACTCGTCAACTACTTTTTTCCAATTTTCTCTTCCCGGCTGGAGAAGCTCTTGTGCGATTCGATCCGTATCGATAATTTCAAAACCTTCTTTCATAAGCCAATTAGACAAAGTCGTTTTTCCACAGCCAATACCTCCTGTTAGACCAAAATAATTCATAAGTAGTTTAAGATTTTTGAATGGTAATCAAATATAAAAATACCTATTTGTTAGCTGAAAGTATCGATGTTTATTCAAAAAACGATTGTTTTTGAGTTATTTTTTTTATTAAAAAGCAATGTAATAAAGAAATTTTTCATGAATCTTACCGAAGCCTATTCTTATTGTAAACATATTGCTTCCCACTACGAAAACTTTCCTGTGGGTCTTCTTGTTGCTAAAAATCTTGCACCTCATGTCCATGCTATCTATGCCTTTTCACGAATTGCCGATGATTACGCCGATGAAGGATACTCCTTAAAAGAGAAAGAAAGGGAAGATGAGCAAAAAAGAAAAAAAAGGCTGGATAGTTTAGAGACATGGCGTGCCTATCTTCTTGACCCCAAGCTTTGCGCTAAAAATCCTGTTTTCTTAGCTCTTCACGATACCATTGAAAAATTTCAACTCCCTTTAAACCTTTTTACAGATCTTCTGGATGCCTTCAAGCAAGACGTCCTAAAAGATCGATATGAAAATTTTGAAGAAGTATTGAATTATTGCAAAAAAAGCGCCAATCCAATTGGAAGACTTGTTCTTTACCTTCACCGCCAAACGACCGATTTGCAACTGCTTAGTTCAGATTGTATATGCACGGCTCTTCAACTCGCCAATTTTTGGCAGGACATCTCCATAGACCTTAAAAAAAATAGAATCTATTTACCTAAAGACGAAATGGAACAATACAAGGTTAACGAAGCCGAACTATTTGCTAGGCATTTTAGTTCAAATTTCAGAGACCTACTCTCTTTTCAAGTCAAGCGTACGGAGGAGCTTTTTGATAAAGGAAAGGTTTTGATCGATACCCTTGGATGGCCCTTAAAGCTAGAAATTGCATTAACCTGGTATGGTGGAAAAACCATTCTTGATAAGATTAAAAAAATAAATTATAACACCTTAGCTTCCAGGCCAAAGTTAGGCTATAAGGATATCCCCTCGCTTCTTTTCAAATCACTACGGAGGATTTATAGGAAAAGAGCAAATCAAGAAATTGCCTTTTTCTAAGAAATTAGTTTATTTCCGTTTGAATTGAGGCTTATGGGAATGCATCCTTCCAAGGTGTCAGAGCAAAGCCTTAACCTCTAGCCCACTACCACCATTTGTCTAGAATGGGATCGAAAAACCGCAAATTCTCTAATCCCCAGTTTATGCAGCAACGGTAAAAGTTCAGAGAACCCCTTGCCTACTTCCAGCCATGAATGCGCATCGGAACCAATAGAAATAGGAATTTTCATTTCCACAGCCTTAAAAAGAATTTCTTCGGCCGGATATTGCTCTTTTACAGGTTTTCTCCAACCTGCTGTATTAATCTCTAAACAAAGATCTTTTTCTTTGATTTTTTCCAAAATAGGTTCGAAATAATCTATTATTTTCCCTTTGGGTCTATAATTGAAAATTTTAATCAAATCCAAATGCGCCACCGCATCGATAAAACCTTCATCAATCAATTGCAGTAAATTTTTTACATAATCTCGATAAATATCCTCGATAGGTCTCTTTAAAAAACCTTCTTCAAAACCATTTCTATCGAAAGGCCAGTCTCCTATAAAGTGCACAGACCCAAGAACAAAATCGAGTTTTTCCCAATTTTCTTTTACCCAAATCAAGCCTGAATGACCGCTGACTGGATCGTTGTCCCTTTCTATCCCTAAGCGAACATTAAGGGTTGGGAATTTCTGTTTCCATTGGTCGAAAATTTTAAAATCGATCCCTTCTCTATATCTATCATGATCGGTAAAACAAAAATCTACCACCCCTTTTTGGAGACAAGATTCCGCCCAAGGATCAAGAAGTTTAAAGGTGTAGGGTTGTAATTTATGACCTTGAGGATGCATATGATAATCAGCAAATATTTTCATAATATAAATAGTCAATTTTTCAAAAGAAGAAGCAGTTTCTCCCAAGTTGTATCCTTGGGAGTTAATTGATCCCCCGCTAAAAGCTTGTGTCTTTCAAACCATCCTTCGTTTACTTCTAATGCGAATTTGACAAATGAGGATTGACTAGGGATAGGCGTCAGATCAAAAGGTTTCATCGAATAGATCTCAAGGATCTTTCCTCTCTTATCCATAAACGCTATAGATAAAGGTATACGAGTATTCTTCATCCAAAAAACAGCTTTTTGTTCAAAAGGCAAAACAAAAAGCATGCCCTGATTTTCAGGTAGGCTTTCCCGATACATCAACCCGCGAGCAAGGTCTTTTGGTTTCCATACAACTTCTACCAAAAGATGCTGTTCTGGCAATTTCCCTATCAAATCAATAGTGCCAACTTTTTCCTCTCCTCTGATCCAAAAAGCTAAAAACAAAGAACTGACTGTAAAAAGAAGCAGAAAGCGATTGCAGATCATTCTTTTCCCATGCTTCAAAAATTTAAAAAAAGAGAGCCTTGCGCTTTTTTTCTTGTTTTCATCTATTTTCCATCGGATAACTGGATCATCTTTTAGATGCCTATTCAACCACAAAAACAATAACTTGCTCCTCTGTCTTATTGGAATGCCAACTTTTTTATTTTACATTACCTCATGGCTTCGACGCTGACTCTTATTCTTACAGTCTCCAGACAGAGTCAAAAATACGAAGAATTCCTTAAAAAACTCTTTTACTATAAAGACAAAGGACATCAAATCTATATTTTCTGTCTGGACGAAGGGGTCAGAGAGATAACATCCCTTCTGGCTGCTTCAAAAGATTTTCACATCTTTGCCTGCGCCTATGCCATTCAATCAAGAAATCTCTCAACGATTGAATCGGTTTGTTATGGAGGCTTAGGGCTCTTAGCTGACCTCATTGTCCATAGCGATAAGACCGAATCATTTTAAGCCTATGGGCAAAAGGAAAGGTTTTTTGCTACTGCTTGCGAATAGAACTCTTCGACTGCCTGCCAATTAACCACATTCCAAAATGCTTTGAGCCACTCCCCTCTCCGGAATTGATACTTGAGATAATACGCATGCTCCCAGACATCACAGCCAAAAAATGGCTGATTTCCATCAGAAAGAGGATTATCTTGATTGGGAGTAGAGAGGATTTCCAGCTTCCCCTCTTTATTCACAACTAACCATACCCACCCACTTCCAAAACGAGCAAGACCTGTAGCCTCAAATTTTTCCTGAAAAGCTTCGAAGCTCCCGAACTGAGAGAGAATGTCTTGGTAGAGTTTTCCGGTAGGTTTGCCTCCAGCATTTGGAGCCATTATTCTCCAAAAAAAACTGTGATTGACATGGCCCCCTCCATTATTTCTTACAGCTGTCCTTATATTTTGAGGAATAGAATCTAAGGATATAAGTAATTCTTCAGGCCTCTTCCTTTGAAGGTCAGGATAATCGGCTAAGGCTTTATTTAAGTTCTGTACATAAGCTTTATGATGTCCATTATAATGACAATCCATGGTCATGGTATTAATATGAGGTTCTAAAGCATCCAAAGCATAAGGTAATGGTGGTAATTGATAAGCCATTGTCGATCTCCTTTTTAAGTTGAAGAATTTTCTCCTAAGGAATACTAATTATAATAACGAATTTATAGTAGCATTTTGATTAATAAAAAAAATGTTCTTCAACAAGAAGAAAAATGAATTCTTTTTTTTAATTATTTTTTGATATTGTAAACGGACAAAGATGGTATTGGTTTTAAGCATCATCGATACCTCTTGATCTTAAAACTAAGATTATGTGTACGGAACGCAATTCTATATTGTTTGAAATCTTTAGTATTGTTTGTTTTGGAGCAGCCATTCTACTCATCCTAAGTTTGGCTTCTTTTCATGCAACGGATATTGCTTTTAATCAATGGCCTCCTAAAACAGCGATATCCAATGCGGTAGGTCCATTAGGAGCCTACACGGCTTTTTTCCTCTTTATGTTTTTTGGTTTTGGGGCTTACACTGTGCCCGTTCTTTTGATTACTGCCGGAATAGCCCTAGGTATCCATGCTAAAATCTGCTGGTGGAAAAAAATCCCATTAAGTTTTTTGCTACTCTCCTCCATTGCAGCCCTTTTGGAATTGCAGCCGTTGCTTGGTAAAATTGTAGAGCAAAATCGAGAAATTTTTACTCCTGGTGGCCTCATTGGGGATATAGTTAAGCGCTTCTTACTCGTTCGTTTCTTAGGCGAACCAGGAAGTTTGGTCTTGCTCATCATCTTGCTGATCCTTTTTTTTGTGCTTTTGTACGAAACAGAGCCGGTAAGAAGTTTGATTAGACTCTCCGTTTATCTGAAAGAAAAAATAGAAGCACATCAAGAAACCCTTCTGCAGCAAAAAGGGCTATCTGGTCAGTTAGAACTCGCTCATAAGAAGCTAAGTAAGGAAGAGAAAGAAATAGAAAAAGTTTTAAAAAAACAGTCGACTCCTCCTTTAAGTGTGGAGAGCCTCTTTCGAAGAAAAAACGACACCTCTGGGATTTCTGGAATAATTGGCAACTCCAAGGATTTGGACAATGATCCCATACCACAACAGAAGCCTTCTCTTTTTAAGAAAATGAATTTATTTGCTAACAAAGAAAAAGAGGGGGACAACCAAAACACCTCCTCCTCCTCAAATTCCTTTGAATCCCCTAAGAATGATCCTCTTATTTTCTCCCCATCTTTTGGAGCAAAAGAAAAGTCTTTTGCAACTATCCTCAAAAATCCTTCCAAGGAGAGCTCAAAACCAGAAAAACTTTCTGCTGAGTCCTCTACCTATGTCTCTCCTCCAATTTCTCTCCTTCGGCAAAATCCCTATCTTGGGAAAGTCACAGTCCCAGAATCTGAGCTACGCAATCAGGCTCAACTTCTCATTGAAACGCTTGCGAGCTTTGGTATCGAAGTGAGTCCTGGAGCGATCACTTATGGACCTACGATAACACGCTTTGAACTTTATCCAGCTGCAGGCGTGAGAGTTGATAGAATCAAAAATCTTCAACGAGACATAGCCCGCTCTATGCGCGCCGAAAGAGTCAATATTTTGGCACCGATCCCAGGAAAAGATAGTGTGGGAGTGGAATTACCCAATGCAAAGAAAATCCCAGTTTTTCTAAGAGACATCCTAGAAAGTCCAGACTGGAATAATTCCAAAGCAAAGATTCCCTTAGCCCTGGGTAAAAATGTCTATGGAGAAGCTCTTATTGCTGATCTTTTCGAGATGCCTCATCTTCTTATTGCTGGAGCCACTGGCTCAGGCAAATCGGTATGCCTTAATTCGATATTGTTGAGTTTGCTTTACAAGTTTGGTCCATCCGATCTTAGAATCATTCTTGTCGATCCAAAGCAAGTTGAACTTCAAGCCTACAATGGCATTGCCCATTTAATTGTGCCTGTGATCATTGATTCTAAAAAAGTTCTTAACGGACTGAAGTGGCTCATTCAAGAAATGGAAAGGCGTTATGGCTTGCTGGCAGAAGCTGGAACTAGGAATATCATTGCTTATAACTCAAAATTAGATCGCACGACTTCGCCTATTAAAGAAGAAGAAAAAAAAGAAAAACTCCCCTGGATTGTGGTCGTGATTGATGAACTGGCTGATTTGATGCAGACAACCCCTGCGGAAGTCGAAGTGGCAATAGCGCGACTTTCTGCAAAAGCTAGAGCCGCTGGTATCCATCTTATCGTTGCCACTCAAACTCCGCGAAGAGAAGTGATCACAGGGGTAATCAAAGCCAACATACCCTCGCGTATCGCTTTTCAAGTTGCCAGTGCCCTTGATTCTCGAGTGATTCTTGACGAAAACGGAGCTGAGAATCTTATCGGAAAAGGAGATTTCCTATTTCTCCCTCCAGCCACTTCTAAAATGATCCGAGGCCAAGGAGCTTATGTATCTGAAGAGGAAGTCTATGAGGTGGTTGAACATATAAAAAGCCTCTATCCTTCTTCGACTATCCCTCAAGTTCAAAACGCTATCGATAACGAAACTAAAGAATTGGAAATCTCCGAGAGCGATCGAGAACTAATCGAAAAATGTCTTGAAATTATTTGGCAAGAAAAAAGAGCCAGCACCTCCCTCCTTCAAAGAAGACTTCGGCTTGGATATAATAGAGCTGCTTGGGTGATGGACCTTTTAGAAGAAAAAGGAATTGTGGGTCCGGAAAATGGGGCTAAGCCTAGAGAAATACTTGTCGATTTAAATGGCCCCATTCCCCATTTTTAGTAAAAAGAAAGAAGAATTTATGGAACAGGGAATGAAACAAACAATCGGCCAAAGGCTCCGAGCTGCGCGCGAGGCCCAAGGTCTTTCGTTACAAACAGTTTCAAAAATAACAAAAATTCTTCCAGAACAACTTGCAGCCTTGGAACAAGATCAATATGACAAAATTCCGGCTTCGGCTCAAGTTCGTGGCTTCGTAAGAATCTATGCAAAAACCTTAGGCATGGATGAGAGGCCGCTTTTAAATGAACTAGATAATATTTTTGGTTCTAAGGAAGAAGAAACTGCCTCTCTATTAATGACTCTTCCCGTAAAATATGTGGAGAGACCCCTACAAAAAGAGCCTTTCTTTACACCACAACGAATCGCCTTTTTCTTTGCTTTCCTTCTTTTTCTTCTCATGTGCGGCATTGGAGTATACAGAATTTATCAAGTCACTTCTTTTCGACATGGCCCAGGCAAAAGCCCTTCTACTGAAGAGATGGTTCGAAAAAGTCCAGAGCTTAAACCTCCTATCCTTGAACCTGTTAGGAAAGAACAACCAACCCAAGAAACTCCAATCGATCTTTCCAAAGTTGGAAATGAAACTGTAAAAAGAGCTACTCCTATCCATCCTATTCCAATTGAAGAATCTTCTCCTCCCTCTCCTCCTTCTTCTCTGATTCCACCCAACAAAGAAAATGGCTCTTCATCTGATAATGTGAAGGTTATGAGAGCCTTGCCCGTTAGCCCGGAACCTATCCCTAACATAGAAGATCAACCTAGAAGAAAAGATGGGACAATAGAGACAAATTCAGACGCAGCAGAAGAAGAGGAGGAGAGTGCCGATGAGCCAGCTGTTTCTTTTGCAGAAAAAAATTATAAACTAGTTGTTCAGGCCAGAAAAGATTCTTGGATTTTCATTCAAGTCATCGAAGGAGGAAAACCCAGGCAGGTTTTTTCAGGGGTTCTGCACGGAGGGGAACGAAAAGAATTTATTGGTCCAAGATTCCAAATTCGTGCTTCCAATATATCTCAAGTTGAATTTATACTCGATGGGAAAAGCGTATCGATTGCTTCAGCGGGGGATTCAACTCAAGACATTATTATTCCAAAGACTCCATAATGCTAATTTTTTTTTACAAAACTCTTAAAAGATCCACCAGTTATTTTCCATGAACTCGACTCTTGCAGGCACAAGCATTGCGATGATCTCCTTGGGCTGCTCTAAAAATCTTGTGGATTCAGAAGTAATGCTAGGCAAACTTCTGGATGCTGGAGCTTCCTTGACGGCTTCTCCACACCGAGCAGATATCCTATTAATTAATACCTGCGGGTTTATTTTGCCGGCAAAAAAAGAATCTATCGAGACAATTCTGGCTGCTATCCATCGAAGAGAGAGGGGAGCAACAAAACAGAAAATTGTGGTGACAGGCTGTCTTTTCCAGCGGTACGGAAAGGAACTGTCTTCTTTGCTTCCTGAAGTTGACCTTTTTCTTGGGCTTGATGAAATTCCAAATATTGATTCTCATTTAAAAAAGTTAATTGATCGCAACGCTCCCCTTTCTGATTCCATTCCATTTTCTCAGTCACCAAAGTTCATACCAGATTTCGATCATCCACGACTCAAACTCACTCCTGCCCATTTTAGCTATTTAAAGATAGCGGAAGGATGTAATCATCCATGTACTTTTTGCATAATCCCAAAAATTAGAGGACGCTACCGGAGTCGTTCGATCGATTCAATACTGAAGGAAGCATCCAGCATGGTGGAAAGAGGAACAAAAGAAATCATCTTGGTTTCTCAGGATACGACCTTCTACGGAATCGATCAATCCACTCAGAGAGTTTCTCTATTGGTGGATCTTTTAAGTGGTTTAGAAGCGATACCGGGTGATTTCTGGATTCGCCTTTTATATACCCATCCTGCCCATTGGACAGAAGCACTCATAGAAAAGTTTAGCTCCTCCAAAAAAATAGCAAAGTATATTGATATTCCCATTCAACACATTTCTGATCCAGTACTAGGAAGGATGCAACGCAAAACATCAGAAGCCTACCTTCGAGAGCTGCTATACGAAATCAGGAAGAAAGTAAAGGATGCTGCCATCCGAACCACCCTTATTGTTGGCTTCCCTGGAGAATCTGAAGAAGATTATCAAAAACTATGTGATTTTATTTGCGAGTTCAAATTTGACAGGCTTGGTGTCTTCCCTTACTCTCCAGAGGAAGGGACAAAAGCTGAAAAAATGATTGATCAAATTGGCGAAAAAGTAAAAAAAAGACGCGCAAAAAAAATTATGGAATTACAAAAAGAGATCGTTAAGGAAAAAAACAGCCTAGCAATCGGAAAGAAATTAAAGGTATTGATTGATCGCCCAGGTTTAGCTAGAAGTCAATGGGATGCTCCTGAAGTGGACACGCTGGTGCATGTGCCTTTGAGCTTACCCCCTGGTCAATTTGTAGAAGTCAAGATTGTTGATTTCAAAGATTATGACCTGATCGCTCAATGAGACCGGTGATTTTTAATGAATGCGATAAAAGATTATGCCTCAACAAACTAACTCTTCTCCCAATTTAGAGAAATTCAATGAAACAGAGAGAATAAAAAAGATTCTATCTATACTGAAAAAGACTTATCCTAATGCAAAGCCTGCTCTTTTTTTCCGAAATCCTTTAGAACTTCTCATTGCGACGATTCTTTCAGCGCGTTGCACTGATGAACAAGTCAATCTGGTAACCGCCAAGCTTTTTCAAAAATACCATACTGCAGCCGACTATGCGGCCGCCCCTATTGAAGAGCTAGAAAATGCCATTCATAGTTTGGGATTCTATAAAACGAAAGCCAAAAATATAAAAAACGCTTGTCAGATTCTTGCTTCCCAATGGAATGGCGAAGTACCTCCTCAGATAGAAAAACTGGTCAACTTGCCTGGTGTCGGAAGGAAAACGGCTAATGTGGTTTTAGGGAACGCCTTTGGAATTAACGATGGCATAGTCGTCGATACGCATGTAAGTCGGGTGAGTTTTCGATTAGGATTGACTAAAGAAAAACAACCAGAAAAGATCGAAAAAGATTTAATGCGTTGCATTCCAAAGGAAAGTTGGACTGAATTCAGTAACCTCATAATTTGGCATGGCAGAAAAAGATGTAAAGCAAGAAATCCAGATTGTCCTCATTGTGAACTCAACGAGCTTTGTCCAAAAATAGGGGTAAAAAATTAATTCCATTTCGAATAAGGTTTGACCAAAAATAAGAGTCGTCTATTTTTTTCATCTAACTATGCGGATAGGGATACTTTTTTGTGGACAAGGCGCTCAAAAAGTAGGAATGGGTAAAGATTTTTTTGATCGGTACCCCGTTGTCCAGGACCTTTATTTAGAAGCTGAACAACAGCTTGGTTTCCCTTTGTCCACTATTTCTTTCTATGGACCTGAATCTGAGTTGACGAAAACCTATCACTGTCAACCTTCTCTCTTTGTTTTTGGATATGCTCTTTACACGATCTTGCGTAAAGAAATACCCAGACTGGAGATCGTTGGTGCCTCTGGGCTATCACTTGGCGAACTAACAGCTTATGCAGCGTGTGGAGCTTTTGATTATAAAACGGCACTGAAACTTGTTGGAGAAAGAGCTCGACTCATTCAGGAAGCTTCTCAAAAGCATCCAGGGACGATGGTAGCTTTAATTGGATCTACAAGAAAACAGGCTGAAACTATTGCCCAGATGTCAGGATGCCAGGTAGCCAACTATAATGCTGCTGACCAACAAGTGCTCAGTGGATCCCATAGCTCTATCGCAGAGGCCATAAAACTGGCTCGCGAAGCTAAAATTAAAAAAGTCATCCCTCTTGATGTTTCTGGTCCTTTTCATAGCCAGTATATGGAAGAAGCTTCAAGGGAATTTTTTGAACTTCTCAAAAATCTCACCCTACACCCTCCTTCCATTCCGGTTATATCCAATGCAACCGCTTCCATTGCTCAAACAGTTGAGGAACTTCGCCAAAGTCTAAGCAAACAAATTTGCAATCCAGTCCTTTGGGAAGAAAGTTTGCATTTTATGCTTAAATTAGACATAGAACTTTTTATCGAAATTTCACCTAGAAAAATATTTGGCAGTTTTTTAAAAAGAATAGATCCTGCCATCCAGTGTCTGACTCTTTCGAATGTAGAAACGATGGATGAATTAAAAAATGAGCTTGAAAGATAAAGTTGCTTTAATTACTGGAGCTAGCCGAGGTATAGGCAAAGCCATTGCCATGGAATTAGCTCTTATGGGGAGCTCTATTGCTTTTATTAGTAAAAACCCTCTACAGGTAGAACAAACAGAAAAAATGTTGCAAAATTTAGGTGTTCGTACCAAAGGTTATGCTCTTGACATTTCTGAAATTTCACAGTTGAAGAAAACTATTGATGATATTTTGAAAGAATTTGGACAAATAGATTTCTTGATTAATAATGCAGGGAAAACGGAGGATAGATTGCTTTTACGCATGAGTGAAGCAGATTGGGATAGTGTTATGAATATTAATTTAAAGGCCTCTTTTTTTATGATAAAATTTGTGGGAAAGCATTTTCTTTCAAGAAATTATGGCAAAATCATCAATATCAGTTCCATTTCTGGCTTGACAGGTATTCCTGGACAAGCCAATTATGCTGCATCCAAAGCAGGACTAATTGGGCTAACCAAAACTGTTGCCAAGGAATTGGGACCACGAGGCATAACCTGCAATGCCATCTGTCCGGGTTTTATAGAAACTGACATGACTCAACATCTTCCTCTTGAAAGAAAAGAAAAAATACTCAAAGAAATTCCTTTAGGAAGGTTTGGCAAAGCAGAAGAAGTTGCGAAATTAGCAGTTTTCTTGCTTGGGCCTGGGGGAGATTATATTACCGGACAATGTTTTATTATTGATGGAGGATTGTTAGCATAAATGCTATTGGCTGATAGAAAAAATTTTTACATAAAGAAGATAAATCTCATCATGGAGGAAAATATGGCAGAAAAAAAATCGATCGAAGAAAGAGTGAAAAACATTATTGTAGAGCAGCTTGGAGTCAATCCTGAACAGGTTACTCCCAAAGCCAGATTTATAGAGGATTTGGGAGCAGATTCTCTAGATACAGTTGAGCTGGTGATGGCTTTTGAAGAAGAATTCAATGTTGAAGTACCGGATGAAGAAGCTGAAAAACTACAAACTGTAGGAGATGTCATTCGCTACATCGAAGAAAACCTAGAAGAAGAAAGCTAAAAAGATTGAGAAGAAGCCAAAAGCACAGGCTATGAGTAAGAGGCGAGTGATCATAAGCGGGATGGGATTAGTCTCTCCAAATGGCAACTGTGTCCAAGAGTTCTGGACAAGTCTTATAAACGGGAAAAGTGGCATTGGAGTTATTACCGCTTTTGATACTCAAGCTTTTGATTGCAAGTTTGGCGGAGAAGTAAGAAACTTCAATCCAAGCAACTACTTTAAAAATCCCAAAGATGCTCGAAGAGCCGACCGCTTCGTCCAGTTTGCAATGGCTGCAGCAAAGGAAGCCATTGAAAGCAGCGGCATCGATTTCGATAGAGAAGACCCCACAAAAATAGGGGTTATTGTGAGTTCTGGCATTGGTGGTTTGAAAACATTGGAGGATCAACACACCATTTTGCTGACAAAAGGACCTTCCCGATGTAGTCCTCTCATGATTCCAATGATGATTTCTAATATGGCCTCAGGCATGATAGCTATAGAATACAATTTAAAGGGTCCTAATTTTTCTATCGTAACAGCTTGTGCCTCTTCTGCTCATTCAATTGGTGAAGCTTTTCGCATGATCCAGGTTAGTGATGCCGATATCATCGTTGCTGGCGGATCAGAAGCCTCGATCGTACCTTTAGGAGTTGCAGGATTTTCCAATATGAAAGCTCTCAGCCTACGAAACAACGAACCCCAAAAAGCTTCACGCCCCTTTGACAGACACCGCGACGGGTTCGTATTAAGCGAAGGGGCTGGAGTGGTTGTTTTGGAAGAGTTGGAGCACGCTAAAAAAAGAAATGCTCCTATTTATGCAGAGATCATTGGCTATGGCCTATCTGCCGATGCACATCATATTACTGCACCTGATCCCTCCGGAGAAGGGGCGACTCGAGCTATGGAGATGGCTATGAAAAAAGCGAGCCTCAATCCTCAAGACATCGATTATATTAACGCCCATGCTACAAGTACCATTCCCGGAGATATTTGTGAAACGATGGCAATAAAAAAAGCCTTCGGTAAACATGCTTATTCCATACCAATAAGCTCTACAAAGTCGATGACAGGACACCTTTTAGGAGCTGCTGGAGCTGTGGAATTGATCGCATGCATTAAAACCATTCAAGAAGGGGTGATACCCCCAACAATCAATCTAGAAGAACCTGATCCTCTCTGCGATCTTGATTATGTACCTAATGTAGCACGGAGACAAAAAGTGAATATCGCCATGAACAATTCCTTTGGCTTTGGCGGACATAATGCTAGTCTGATTATAAAAAGATTTGATTGACTAACAAAATAAGAATATTTTAATGTAAATGAAAAAAGGAATTCATCCAAATTATCAAGAAACAACGATTAGTTGTGCGTGTGGAGCAGTCTATACAACCAAATCCACAAAGCCTTCTATTAGAATAGGAATATGTGCTTCCTGTCATCCCCTCTTTACTGGTCAACAAAAATTTGTCGATACCGCTGGAAGAGTAGAAAAATTTGCAAGACGTTTTGGAAAGGTTTCTTTGCTAGGTGATGCAGCAAATAGAAAGAAAAAGACTAAGTAGGTTTGGCCAATGACTTCTCCTTGATAAGCCCACAAGCCTTTCTTCTTTCTTATTCTTTGCCTTTGTTCTTTCCATTTACAAAAATTCACATGTATTTAGAGCGATATATTGAAAAAATTCAAAAAAAGTTCGACAAACTCCAGACAGAACTTTCTAAGGAAGATCTCTATAGCAGCAATCCAGCCAAAACTATTGAAATGGCTAGAGAACACACTCGCTTAAAAGAAATACTGGATCTTTATGCTCAGTTAAAAACGCTTCAAGAAGCAAAGGCTTCTGTTGTTAGTCTGACAAAAGAAACTACCGACGTAGAACTCCAAGAATTAGCACAACACGAAATAGAAAAGCTGGACCAAAAAATACATGAACTTACAGTGGCTGTGCTTTCTTCACTTTTCCCCTCGGAAGAAGAAAAAAGTTCGAAAAATCTGATTATTGAAATTCGAGCGGGGACAGGAGGAGAAGAAGCTGCCCTTTTTGCTTCCGATCTTTATAGAATGTATAGTAAATATGCTGAAAAAAAGGGTTGGAAGCAGGAGTTACTCCATTTTCATCCTAGCGAATTAGGAGGGCTAAAAGAAATTATATTTTCAATCCAAGGAAAAGAGGCTTTCAAAAAATTGAAATATGAAAGTGGAGTGCATAGAGTCCAAAGAGTTCCCGCAACAGAATCTCAAGGAAGAATCCACACCTCAACTGCAACAGTGGCTGTCCTGTTGGAACCAGAAGAAATCGAATTAAATATAAAACCTGAAGATTTGCGGATTGAAGTCTGCAGAGCCGGAGGCCCCGGGGGGCAAGGGGTCAACACAACAGATTCGGCTGTTCAGATTTTTCACATTCCTTCAGGAATTATGGTGAGATGTCAAGATGAGAGGTCTCAATTAAAAAACAGAGAAAAAGCGCTCAAAATCCTTAAAGCACGACTTCTTTCCAAAAAAGAAGAAGAAGAAGCTCAAAAACGTGCTATGGAAAGAAAAAGTATGGTTGGCAGTGGCGAACGGACAGAAAAAATACGGACTTACAATTTCCCTCAAGGACGAGTCACCGATCATAGAATTCCTCTCACTCTTTATAATTTACAATCTTTTCTTGACGGAGATATCGATCCGATAATCGATCAATTAATTCAAAAAGAAGTCGCTAGTAGAATCGCCCGAGAACTAGCCGAAGAAAACATCCCTTTCAGTGCTACGGAAGATGATCGAAAGCCGTCAATTGTTTAAAAAAGCTCTAAGGTATTTAGAAGAGAAAAATATAGAGGCTCCTAGGCTTTCTTGCGAACTGATTTTTTCCGATGCTCTCCAAATCGACAGACTTGCTCTGTATACCACCCCATCTTTGTCATTGGAATCAAAAACCGCCGATCTTATCTGGGGACGAGTGGAAAGAAGGGCAAGGGGGGAACCGGTTGCCTATATACTCGGTTACAGTCTATTTTATGGGGAAAAATTTTATATTTCTCCTGCCGTTCTTATTCCAAGACCAGAGACGGAATTCGTTGTGGAGTCTGCTATGGAATTGCTCCCTAGGCTTACAGGGCCAATCCTTGATATTGGAACAGGCAGTGGAGTCATTGCAGTAACGATGGCTCAGGCTTATCCAAACTTGTCCTTTTACGGTACAGATATCTGTAGTAAGGCCCTTCAAATAGCTGAAAAAAACAAAAAGAAATTAAAAAATCTTTTCTTTTATCAGGATGACTTATTGAATAAACCTCCTTGTGATTTTTTTGAGCTGATGATTGCTAATCTTCCCTACCTTCCCTCGGAAATCATTCCCCAGCTTTCTCCAGAAATACAATTTGAACCTCGTATTGCTCTAGATGGAGGGGAAGACGGTTTGAAGTTGATCAGAAAATTCATTCCTCAAGCAAAAAACAGATGTCGTTATCTTATCTTGGAGATAGGAGATGGGCAGTTTCTTCAAGTCAAGCAACTTTTAGTAGACCATGGTTTTTCTGTTATCCAAGTAAAAAAAGATCTTTCCCAAATGGAGCGAGTTGTTATAGGAAAATATCGTGGATAAATTTGTTATTCAAGGTGGAAATCCTCTCATTGGAAAAGTTACTATCAGTGGATCAAAAAATTCTGCTCTTCCTATCCTTGCTGCAACACTCCTGACACCGGAAGAATGTATCATTCATCGGGTTCCCGATCTTAGTGATATACGGTATATGTTGGAAATTCTAAAATTTCTGGGTGCTCAGGTTCATTACGAAAAGGGAACGGTAAGAGTCAAAAATAAGATGATTAATTGGATAGCCCCCTATGACTTGGTCCGAAAAATGCGAGCCTCCATTTGCATTCTTGGCCCTCTCATAGCTCGATGTGGGAAAGCTAGAGTCTCTTTACCAGGAGGGTGTGTGATTGGAGACAGACCTATTGATCTTCATATTTCTGGACTCCAAAAGCTAGGAGCCAATATAGATATCATCAAAGGTGATGTTGTGGCTCAGGGTGGGCAATTGCGAGGCACTACGATCAATTTAAGAGGTCCTTACGGCTCAACAGTTCTAGGAACAGATAATGTGATGATGGCTGCTTGCCGCTCAGAAGGAACAACGATTATAGAGGGAGCTGCCTGTGAACCAGAAGTAGAAGATTTAGCCAAATTCCTTGTGTCAATGGGTGCTAAAATCAGCGGGATCGGTTCTCAACGCTTGATCATCGAAGGGGTAAAAGAACTTCATGGAAGCGAATATACAATTATTACAGATAGAATAGAAGCAGGGACATTCGCCGTTGGCGCCGCAATGACTAAAGGCGATTTATTCCTTGAACAGGCTCCTGTCAACCACATGACCAGCGTACTGGGAAAATTACAAGATTGCGGGGTAACCATTCAAGTCGAAGAAAACGGCTTACGGGTATCGAGATCTGGTCCACTCAAAGCCTTTGAAATCGTGACTTCTTCTTATCCAGGCTTCCCAACAGATATGCAGGCTCAATTTTGTGCCATGGCAACTATTGCCTGCGGTAAGAGCAAAGTCGTCGAAAATATATTTCCAAACCGGTTCATGCATATCAGTGAACTTAAGCGACTAGGAGCCAATATCGAACTATCGAAAAACGAAGTACATATTTATGGGACAGAACGGTTAAGCGGAGCTCCTGTCATGGCTTCAGACCTTAGGGCTTCAGCAGCTCTCGTGCTTGCGGGGCTCGTAGCCGATAATACTACCGAAGTCCATCGAGTCTATCACATAGATAGAGGATATGAGAGGATTGATGAGAAACTGTTATCGGTAGGAGCCATGATCAAAAGAGTGTATTCAAAAACATGAAAAAAGTCCTTTATCCAGGAACCTTCGATCCAATTACCCTTGGGCATGTTGATGTGATACTCAAAGCGGTTCGTTTGTTTGATGAAGTGATTATTGGAGTTTCAGGTCAAACACCTAAAGAAACTCTTTTTCAATTAGAAGAACGCATCTCCCTTGTTCAGTTAACAATAAAAGAGCTATCCTTCCAAAATCTAAAGGCATTGTCTTACACAGGCCTTACTGTAGACTTTGCCAAGCAGTTAGGCTGTTGTGCCATTATCCGCGGGCTTCGAGCAGTATCTGATTTTGAAAGTGAGTTTCAACTTGCTCTAATGAATCGTAGATTAGAACCTAAAATCGAAACCATTTTTCTTATGCCCGAAGATAACCATATTTATTTAAGCTCTTCTTTAGTAAAAGAAATAAGCAGGCTTGGAGGAGATATATCTCCCTTTGTTCCCGTTGCCGTTGTAGAAGCACTTAAAGAAAAAATGTCCAAAAGAAATTCTCTTTCTATTATTTCTCAACTCTCCGCACAATAGCTACTTGTTAATTAAATCCTCAAGGGCATCATCAACTCTTATATCAATGAGCTTCCATACTTTATCTGGTTTGTAATAGACAAATCGCCAGCGAAGAGGTTGCAGTTCAAGATTTAACAAATAAGTAACTACATAAAGGCGATTCCCGAAAGCTTTAGAATCATAGATATCAAAAGAATCAGCTTTCCCGTAATAAGACATTGCTTGGCTGGTTTTATCCATAAGCATATTGATATTTTCATTGCGGGAGGCCAATCTACTATTAACCAACAATTCTTGAAAAGCCCTTTGTATATCCCCTTGAAGCAATTGATTAAAAAATTTTTCTATTGGTACTTTTAATTCAGGAATCGGTTGGACGGGATTGGGCTCCCTAGACATCCTCAATGGGGGTAAATCTTTTACTTGAGGCACAGGAGCGGTTTGAGCTAAAAGAGAAGCAACCGGAAAAAAGAATAAAAAGAATAGAAAATTTTTCTGCATCTTTTCTAGACCATAAAACAAAAAGTAAAATGGCTTCTTTGCCTCTCCAATTCTCTTCATTTCAAAGATGACCAACAATAATTTTTTTCCATGGATAATCATAGCTGGTTCTTAAGGCTTTATTCTTTTGTTGCAGTGGTTATTCTTGCCATTTATGGAAGGGCTGCACCCTCAAAGGAGCAGCTATATAACATCATCATTATTTACCAGGAAAACCACAGTTTTGACAACTTGTTTGGTAGCATGGAAAAAGTAGATGGTATTGCAAATGCAAAACATACATTTCTACAAGAGGATAAACAAGAGGTACTATATAAAACTTTACCTCCTATTTATGACCCTGTGAATTAAACAGTAGATAAAAGATTATCTCGATCTCTCCCTAATGGTCCTTTTCTTTAAATGATTTCTTAACAACTATATAAACAGCCCCATACCCGATCCCATCCCTAGTTTTTACTGGACTCAGCTTCAGATAAATAGTGGCAAATGCAACCGATTCGTAGCTTAGAGTAATACTGGAGGCTTACCCATGAGCTATCACAGTGTCAATCTCTACCCCTCTATGCTTATGCAAAGCAGTACACCGTTCTGAATCATTTTTTTTAAAGCAATCTTTGGTGTTTTCTTTTTGAATCACCTATTGCTTATGACTGCAAAAATACTCCCTATTGGGGAGACGCTCCTGAGGAACTAAAATCTCCACTGGAATTCGACAATCAAGGAACATGGATCGGGATTAAAAAAGAAGGGACAAAGACATTTGATGGGTAGGTTGTAGGAACGGTACAAAGTGTCTACCAATCCCATTCTTCCACACAAAAAAAAATGCCATCTACTCCTTCCATTGCCCATGCAAACGATTAGGGATAGACTATCGGAAGTTGGAATTTCTTGGTCATGGTATGCGGATGGCTGGAACGATGCACTCCAAGGAAGGGCTGATCCCTCTTTCAGTTTCATCTTCAGTTCGTTGTATACTTTAAAAATTCCGCTGGTTATACAGAAGCAAAGAAAAAAATATCTTAAAGATGAAGCAGGTTTTTATCCTGGATATTAAAAAGGGGATCTTTTTTACCCCAAGTATGCTTTGTGTGAAACCTATGGGCAAATACAACGAACAGCCTGGGGCTTGAACAGTTTCTATACAAGTTGCTTTTTCCTTCTCATAAATGTATATTCTAAACCTGTCGCCCAAGCTAGTCAGCATTCAAGAGGCCGCCGAGTTCCTGGGGGTTGCGCCGCAAACACTGCGGCGCTGGAAGCGCGAGGGCAAGCTCCTACCCGATGAACCCACAGCAGGAGGGCGGCGACGCTACAACCTTGCGCGGCTTAGGCCAGACCAATTTCATGCACCGGAGAAGGTAGACCGCACCCCTTCAGGCCTTTTTTGTGGTAGTTCATGCCGGAACCCAGGTCCGCGATCACCTCGAATGTCCAGCCTTGCAAGGCACAGAACAGCTCAAGAACCTGTTTTTGCCCTTCCAGATCGTCCTTCTGGTCGTGACTGGACACACGTGCATAGGCAATGGCTCTACGGTAGTCGCTTGGGCAAGAACCAGAAACTGCTGGATGGTGTCCGGAAAGAACGCGCCACAGATGGCGATCATCCAACTGGGTGCGGCCTTCAAGAACTTCTGGGCGGGGCGTGCAAAGTATCCGAAGTTCCGCAAGAAGGGGGTGCATGACCGTTTTCCCCTGACCAATGACCAGTTTTCCCTCGACGGCCGCCGCATCCGCATCCCCCATCTGGGGTGGGTACGGATGCGGGAGGCGTTGCGTTTTACGGGCAAGCTCATCTCCGCTACCGTCTCCCGGGTGGCGGACCGGTGGTTTATCAGCATCACCGTCGCTGCCGACGCTATCCCCCTGCGTCCCGCTGAAAACCAAGGCGCGACCGGACGACACACCGATTCCCAAAGGCTTGCGGTTGCTCATATCGGGAAATGCGAAAAAGGCCAGAGTCCGACTGTCCAAGCTCCATGCCCGTATTGCCAACATCCGGCAGGACGCCTTGCACAAGCTCAGGTCCGATCTTACGCAACGGTTTCACCCCATCGCTATCGAGGAGCTGAACGTGCGCGGGATGTTGAAAAACCATCGACTGGCCCGATCCATTGCCAATATATGGATTTCTTCGAGTTTCGCCGACAACTGGAATACAAGGCAGAAAGGCGTGGTGGTTTGGTGCTTGTCGCTGGTCGCTGGTTTCCGTCCAGCAAGAGCTGTTCGGCATGGGGAACGGTCCAGGAAACACTGCCGCTGGCCATTTGCCAGTGGGTGTGCCCGGAGTGTGGAAGCATCCACGGCCGGGAGGTGAATGCGGCCAGGAATATCCTGGCGCATGGTTTGGCCGTCCTAAACAGCCCAATGGCGAGTTCCGCCAAATGTGAAGCCGGTGGAGAAAAAAACTCTAGCCGCTGTCGCATGACGATGGGGAAAACTGTCCTCTGTGAAGCAAAAAGTTAGCTTTGTTCTTGTGTGAGCAGGAACGAGTAAGTCTGAGGGAACGGTTATTCAACCATTGAAGCAGGAGCAAAACATGCTATTGAACTGATAGAAGCTTTAAAAAATTCTCCTTATTAGGAAACAACCTTCTTCTTATACTGAGCTACGATAAATTTGGTGGTTTTGGGGACCACCTTTCCCCCTCCAAAAAAGATTGGGGACCTGGCCCAAGAATCCCTACACTGCTTGTTTTCCATTTCTGCGAAGGAGGCAAAGTTCAATCCAAATATTATGACATGCCGTCTATTTAAAAGCTAAGCGAATGGAGATTTAGCTTATCTCCCTTATCCTCTCGGGACAAGTCGGCAAGAAATCTTTTCGAAGCCCTTTTGAATAAAGATCTTCAAAATATTTTCATGGAATAATCTTTTCTTAATAAAATTCCTAAATAAATAATCTTTTAATAGGAAGCGCCTTCTACTGAAAAAAAAATTCCTGTCATTACCTTCGCTGGATGAAAAAAATAACTAGAGCTGCAGGCTTTGTAATTTATAAAGAAGAAAAGGGCAAACCTCTCTATCTGCTTCTTAGGGCTTATAGAAACTGGGATTTCCCCAAGGGTACCATCCAAAGTGGGGAGTCAGATTTTGAGGCTGCCTTACGGGAAACCGAAGAAGAGACTACTTTAAATTCTTTTGAATTTCCTTTTAACCAAGAATCAAAAGAAACAGAAGTCTATTCAAAAGGAAAAATCAGTAAATTTTTTATTGCAAAATTAAAAGAAGGAGAACCCCTACTTAGACCAAGCCCAGAACTTGGAAGAGCTGAACACCATGAGTGGCGGTGGGTCAATTTCGAAGAAGGTTTAAAACTTTTACCCATTCATCTTATCCCAATTTTACAATGGGCAAATGCTCGAATTTGTTCGATAAAAACAGATAGAGAAGAAGCTTAAGGTTTTCTTTTTGTCCTAGATCAGGCCATTCAATTAATCTTCCGGATCCTCTTCAAGTCTTTCCCCTCCAGGGATTTCGTTTGTCCATTTATCTTCCACAGCCAATGTAAACTGCACTTTTTGAGAAAAGGACATCTTTTGATAAAATTCTTTCCATCTTTGGTCTTCTTCTTCAAATAATTTCAACGCTTTATTAAAATCCTCATTAGAAATCATGATTTATAATTTATTCATTCCTCTGGTTCAGAAGCAATACGCGAGTACCACTTTTTTCAATGGGAATGAGTTTTGCAGCGTCTATTTTAAAACGTTCTGCCCAGTAGGCCATAGAGACTTCTTCAGTGATAAGAAACACTTTTCGTTTTCCTTTCCAATAATTTTCAACATCCCTTTCGGTTAGATAATATTCCCTACCTAGATGAAGGCTTCTCTGAGCAAATTCTGCCTTTGGATTTGCATGGACCCAGAAAATCGGGGAATGATTTAAATAAAAAAACAAACCCGAAGCAAAATTGGGCTCGCTATCAGAAATAACAATATCTTCCTGTCTAATAATATGATTGATTTTTTTAGCTAGCTTCATCGAAGAAAAATAATCACTGAGCAAGCCAAATCCTTGACCGGCTTGATGAAGCGGATAAATCATCGTGAAGGCAAGAAATATCCCAGCCAGGAATCTTTCTTTTTTCAAAAATAACCAATAGGCAATCATTCCACCAATTAAAAAACTGAAAGATGCCCTATACAAAAGAGGTACAAAATTTTTCCAGGTGCTAAAGGAAAACCCGAATATTGCAGACAAAAAGGTGTCTCTTTTTTCCAAAGGCTTCGCCCATATAGGATGAATACCCTTACTGTGATCAATAAAAAGAGCTACTAAGATCCCACCAAGCCCTATAAGTACAATAAGAAGCGAGGGCAAGCTAAAATATATTGGATTATTCAGTTCTTTTTGCTCAAGACAAAAAGGTTTTGCCAGAATCAGAATCAAGGCTCCCCAACAGCTCATCGCATAGTAATCTTGCAAAGAAGAAAAGGTCACAGACAAAAAGGTTGTTAGGATCCAACTAATTAACAGAAAGCTTTCCCACTTAAAGAAAGGCTTGTTTTTTAGTTCCCATAAAGAACCCAAATAGAGGGTCCAAGGAAGCAGGAAAATGAAATGCTCGAGATAAAACTGCAAAATTGGTACTGTTCCTGCATCCGGAGGATTCCGATGATTGAGGGCATGTCCGAATTGTTCATTGAAAAAATGCTCACGGAGAAAGCCGGGCACTTTATATTCAATAGCCACATACCATGGCACAAACATCAGAAAAAAAAGGACAATGCCAGGCCACCAAAATAAGTTAAGCCATCTTTTTCTTAATTTTGGAAAAAATAATACGGAGAGTCCGCTACTGAGTAGCGGATACAAAACTGCATGCAGTCCCTTGGCCAGCGAACCAAGAGCCATGATAAACCAAGCAGCTAGGAAATATCGTTTTCGGCCATCCCTTATACCTAGATAAATAAAGAGAATAGCATAGGTAACAGCTGCAGATAAAAAAGGCTCAGGCATTAAAATATGGGTAAAAATGAAAAATCCAAATGCACTTCCAAGCATTAGACAGGCTAAAAGTCCAAGTTTTTCTCCACCCATAGCGCTGCCAAGAAGATAGATGCCAATAATCCATAAGACTGTTGCAATGCCTTCAGGAAGCCGTGCTGCAAACTCATTGATTCCAAAAATCTTGTAAGATATTAGAATGCACCAGTAGACCAAAGGAGGTTTTTGTAATCTTGGAACGCCATTAACAGTCGGTAAAATCCAATCATTTCGTTGGATCATTTCTTTTGCAGCCCCAGCATAAAGACCTTCATTGTCATCAAAGATGACTGGACCACGGCTTTCTTCAATATAAAAAAAGGATAGGACCAATAGGAAGAAAACCGAAGCTAGAGGGAAAGAAGGAAAGGCTGATAATTTTAAAAAGGGAAGCGTTCGTTGTTCTATTTCTTCTTCGTTAACTTTATTGAACCGAAAAAACCACATTAGTCGTTCCACTCCATAATAGACATTGAGCTTGGCTAAAGGACTTTCTTTCCGTACAGATTGTAGCAGTTTGGGTCTCTACCATGAAAAATTTCTTTAAGAAATGCAATGTTAAATTAGTGAACTAAAAGAGAAAAATATTTTAATTTGATCACTTTTCATTGTGCGAGAGTATGTAATGGCCTTGGTAATTGATCAACCTCCTTTTTTTTGTAAGCTGCCTTTTTTCATTCTTTCTATGATTATGGGAAAGAGAATGCAAGCAAAATAGAGGCAAATAAAGAATAAGTGAGAAGAAAACTATCTTTGTTTCTTCGTATTTTTAAGGACAAAGGCTAGCACTACCCCAATTCCAAAGCCAGTAAGAATTAGGACAATAGACCAAAAGAAGCTTAGATGAAATTTTCCAACTTCTACCGTGGGGACAACAGAGAAACCAGGGCCAACCGTCTCGTCACTAGCGAGGGGTTCATCAAAGAGGATCTTAACGGGTACTCTCTGGACCACTTTGACATAATTCCCTGTTGCATTTTCTGGTGGCAGAAGGCTAAACTGCGCGCCACTGCCTCTTTGAATACTATCTACATGGCCTTTATAGCGATGGTGAGGATAGGCATCGATTCGGATTTTAGCTCTTTGCCCAGGACGCATAAAAGTAATCTGTGTTTCTTTATAATTAGCGACCACCCAAAGATTAGGAGGAACAATATCAAAAAGAATTTGTCCTACCTCGACGTATTGTCCTTTTTCGACCGATCGCATGGTTATTCTACCATCTTCCGGAGCATAAATTCTGGTATAACCAAGTTGCAGTTCGTAGAGCTTTAAAAAGGCTTCGGTGGAAAGTTTGACAGCCCATGCGGCGTCAACTTGAAGTTGGGAAACAGCAGAAGACCTAAGGATTTCTTTCATTCTTTTCCACTCCGTTTCAGCCCATTCTTTATTGGCTTGAGCAATGGCTACTCTTGATTGATAATCTCGGGGATCAATCTCGATTAAGAGTTGTCCTTTTTTAACATCCATATTGTCATCGATATAATAGCCCACAACATGGCCAGCGACTTTGGGAGCGATGCGAATGATATGTCCTGCGATAAAGGCATCATCGGTGGTTTCGTAGGATGAGAAATATTCGAAAAGCAAATAGGCAAGAAAAAAAATCAGACTAAAGATGACTCCATAGAGGATTGACTTTATAAGGAATGCAGGCAAACCCTTTTGATCCTCTGTCTTCGAAACCTGCGAGACTGTAGTCAAAGATGGTTCTTGCTCGCTGGAAGAGAAGGGACCAAAAGTTTCCCGCTTAATTCGACTTTCTTTGCGGTTTAAGAGTTTAAAGCCCATAAATTTTCTTTTCGAAGCGAAATTTTAGATAAATTATAAATAAAGGTTTGACTGAAATCAGTATGTGATTACTTACTTATCTAAATGGACTTGTCAATGGAGAAAGCTAGAGAAATCCCCTCTGGAAAACAAAAAATTCTTAATGCAGCAAAAAAACTGTTCGCACAAAAAGGGTTTGCAGGCACCACCACCCGACAGATCGCTCAATATGCCAATGTTAACGAGGCCTTAATTTATAGATATTATCCAACCAAAAAAGATCTGTATCTAGCTATTATTCGATCGAAAATTGATCAGCTCAATGTGCTTATGGAAAAATTAGAAAATCCTGAGCAAAACCGAGAGGGTGTTCCTGGGTTTTTAAAACAAATAGCTACCCAATTATTTACCTCTGTCAAAGAAGATCCCGATTTTCTCCGACTTCTTTATTTCAGTGCTCTTGAACATCATGAGCTATCAAAAATGTTTTGCGAATGTTTCGTAGTGGAATTACGGAAGAAACTTGAAAATTATGTTTCCATGTTAATGGATAGAAACATTTTCAAAGCATTAAACCCTTATTTAGCCTCTAACGCTTTTATTGGTATTATCTCGCATTATCTAGTGGCAAATACTCTTTTTGAACTAGACACTCCACAGATTTCAGAAACAGAAGTTATCGATAACTTTATTGAAATCTTCCTGGATGGCACTTGTAAAAAAGAATAGCAAAAGTTTTATGTAAGTTTTTTTTCTTCCAAAGATCTATCTTGCTATTCTTTAAGCTAGGCTTATTGCTATATACATGGGGAAATCGTCTGAAGGAGTGGTCAAATCACAACCTAAAAAAAAGAATCTTCTTTCCTATGTCTCTCATCATTTCAAAAAAAGTCATACCATCCTTCGAAAATTGCCTGTATCCGCTCATTCCATAGCCCTTGGTTTTGCTATTGGGGTCTTTTATGGATTTACTCCTTTTTGGGGATTCAAGACGATTTTAGCTATTGTATCAGCGTGGCTTATTCGTGTTAGTAAGGTTGCAGCAGCTGTTGGTGTTGCCGCCCATGATATTGCTTTGCCCTTCGTTCCCGGACTAATGTGGCTTGAATATAAAATTGGGTTGATTGTGCTTGGTCAAAATAGCCCTCAATTTAATATGACACTGTCCAAACTCCAACATCTAGAGCTCAAACAATTAATAAGTTGGCAGGAGATTTATAATTTAGGATGGCCAATGTTCATAGGCTCCTTGATCATAGGATTGCCTCTGGCAACCATTTCCTATATTTTAGTCTTTAAAAGCATAAAGAAATATCAAGAAATCCAAAAAGCTGAAGAAGAATCAACGCCTCCTTCCTAAGAATCGACCATTTGTATCCCAGAGCCTTCGATTTATGTGTTTTGTCATAAATAACATAGCTAAAACCTATTTTGCTGCTTGAGGCATAGCTTGCTGCACAGTAGTTTTAGTTGGTTCTACCAGCTTCTTATAAACTAAATCCTCTAATTCGAAGGCGATCGGGTTGCCTTCCAAAAGAGCATACCTGCCACCAGTTGGCGAAGCAACTCCAATAAGGACAACATAGTTCTTTTTGGCATGGATTGTAATTTTTGCTTGGGGTTTGGAAAGTTCCATTCCCTGAGAAGGAGGCCCAATCCACCTCGCTGCTTTTAGATGCGCTAACAACTCAAGGCAATCATTGGCTTTCTCTTTATCCAGTCCGGATATGCCTGTGGTTATAAACTTCCCTTCTTTTCTCTGTACAGTAAAAGACTGATTCCCAGAGCTGACATCCCATTGGTATATCTCTTGGGGATCCAATTGGATAATCGATAGATCCTTCCAATCCCATGGATCTTTAGGGAGTGTTTTGATAAATGAATCTTTAACAGCATAAACAAAAGGTTCAATAGAGTTTTTGGCATAGATAAGTCCATTTTCCTCTTTCCCTAAATAAAGCCCTATCCGCTGAGATTTGTCGGTGGTTAGTCCAGGATTAAATTCAATTTCTATATCCTCTTGAGGATTTTCCAAACCATAACCCTTTACCTCCATCTGTTCTTGTTTAATGTCTTTGGCTTCCAGATTACGTAATGCATCTATAAACTCATTAACCTTACTTTTGTTGGCAAGTCCTTTCTCAGTTTCTTCATTTTGCCAATCACTGCCTTTTTTCACATAAGCCAATTTGAGGTCTTTGTTCCGAAACCATATCTTTTCAACCTGCTCTTCTGAAAAAGTAGGAAGCACATGCTTGTCCCGAATATCTGAAAAATTCTGTACGATCTTATTGACTGCATCTGCTTGAATCGTAAAGACCGAATTACTCGAAGCCATTTTCGCATATAGCTCCTTTGGATCAGACGGCAAAAAATTACCAACCAAAAGCTTCTCTTCCGCCTTCTTATCTGACTGATCGATCCAAATTTGAAATCTTGGACTATCTAATCCGTATTGAGTAAGGTTCGACCCATCATCAGCAATAAACTTGTCAATACGAAGCGAATGCAATTCATTAAACCAATCCTCTAATTTGTTCCCATCAGCCCTTGCCATAACAGGTTTTTGAAGTTCCCACTGCTTTGCTTTCTTTAAGACTATATAATCAGAAAAGGAAGGGCCATTGAGTTGTCTAATCCCGCATTTGTCAATCGAAAACTGATTGAAATGAAAAACAACCCGACTGCGCAAATCATCTAAACCTTTCTTTAAAGACTCCGCCATACTCGAACTAATTAAATAAATTGGGCCATTGGAACCTGTAGAGGTTTTCGCATAAACCAACTCGCTTACAGCTGTTTTTCGACCAACAATCAAACTGTGTGTTTCTTTTGAAGTTTTAAAATAGATTTCTAGAGATGGATTAGAAAATCCCCATTGTTTTAATATATCCCCATTAGGAATCTCATTCTGGGGAATTTTTCTTCGCACTTCCAAATATTGAAGATCAATCAGATACCGATCGATTGTCCTTTCATCAGCATCAGCATGAATTGGAGAGATTATCTTCCATTGATTTTCTTTTTTCTCCAAGGTAACGGATTCACCAGGTGATTTAATTTGTAACCAATTTATTTCACCCGCTTCAATATGAAAAAGTTCATTTTCCGTCCGTTGACTTTCTTCTGTAGACTTCTTACCCTTGTCAAAAAAATAAATATATCCAGTCAACAAAGCAACAATGATAGAGAGGATGAGGGTTGAACGAAAATTTTTCATCTTCTTTCTCGTTGTCTTTGGTTATCTTCTTCTAGAAAAATACATCCCTACCCCAAGCACCAAAAACGCAAAAGGAATGGTAATCAAGCAAATCATCGCAACGGTTTGTCTTTGGGAAGCTGGAATGCTTAATCCAAATTCCTGAACAGATTTTGGAGCAATCCCTAGGGCCATTTCTTTCTGAAGCATCCAATTTAACAAGTTAATGAAAAAATCAACCCCATCAGGCTTTATATTCTGATTGGCAAGAAAGGAGGAAGATCCAACGGCTGCAATCCTTGTTCCGAAAACATGAATCCCTTCCTTGCCAGGAACTTCCCCACCATCATAAACAGCAGCTAAAATTAGAGGACCGGGAATATCAACTCCTGGATCATATTTAGGCCTTTCTTCTTCTTTCCAATTAACCTCACCCCAAAATCCCTCTGGAGTTTTTACTAAGGCTGTGACCTTCTTGACATTAGGATTAGAAGAATCCGTTGACAAGGCTATAGAGCGGCAATCAGGCAGCTGAAGGGTATAACCAATCATTGGCTTTACCGCAGGATGATCGGCAAAATGGGTCCCTGCTGCTTTATCGATAAGCATCTCTCCTCCAAGACCTCCAACTAGTCTTCCAATGGCAACCACTTTATCATTTTGAAAGATTATTCCGTATTTTGAAAGCAAGGGTTCTAAGCCTGAATTGGAGTTTGTGCCTTCAAGAACTATTAATTTGCCTTTGGAATCCAAGTAATGGGTGATGGTTTGAATTTCAGAAGAAGAGAAAGGATTTTTGGGGCCAGCAACGACCACAACTGCAGCATCTTCTGGAATAGCCCCACTTTCCAACAAATTCAGGTTCAGTGGTTCCATATTTTCCTTACGAATTTGTGTTGCAATAATCCCATAGCCTCCCGGTTGATTGTAATCATCTATATTTCTTTCCCCATGCCCCGTCAAAAAGTACACTTTGGACGGCTTCCCTTCTACCACAGATAAAATAGCTGCTGTAAATTGTTGTTCCCCTTTAAATGACTTAATGGAAGGGGATTGGCCAAACATTGCTACTGAATTATCATACTCAACTAGTTGATTATCATTTACAAACTTATGAAAATTTTTGTATTCGAAAATAATAACATTTTCTTGTAAATCAAATTTAAGTCTTTTAGCTAGTGCTTCAGCTCTTTCAAGATTTAATGCAGGATCGATATGTTCTATAATGATCTTGTTACCTCCATAATATTTATATTCCTTCAGGAGGTTGTCTATATCAGATTGAAGCTTTGAATTGGTGAGACAAACGATAATTTTAACTGGCTCCGGTAAAGACTTTAAAACATTAATCGTTTTGGAAGAAAGAGTATACATGCCCCCTTTGGAGAAATCCTTGCGATAATAATATTTATATCCAAAATAATTGACTATCCAAACTATGGCAAACATCAATAAAATGGTCAGTATGTTATTGATTCTAAGCTGAAATCTCAAAGGATGAGACACCCTGACTCCTTTCATAGCTACCTTCTCAAGCTTCTTTTTGCAATTTTTTTCCTTGTCATTCTCTGAGCCTTCTCCATTCCAAAATTTTTTCTGTAAGAAAGAGGAAAAAGAAAGTGGCTGAACCCAATAAAACAACGGGTCTAGAATCGAAAATACCCCGTGAAAAAGTATCCATTTGATCCAAAAATGAAAGATAAGAAATCATTTCCCGTGTCTGGCCCCCAATTCCCAAATAAATCAAAAAACTTACTGAGAAAATGAGGAAAATAAGAGCAAAAGAAAGAATGGCAGCAATAATCTGATTTTTCGTAAGGGACGAAACAAAAAGGCCGATCGATATGAAGAACATTCCAATAAGAAGGAGCATTAAAAAAGGGAGAACAACCATTCCTACACTCATCCCAAGGGAATGTCCATAAACTATCCGCAACACCGCTAAATACAATGCCATTGGCATCCAAAGAACAGAAAAGAAACAAATAGAGCCTAAAAACTTAGATAGCACTAATTCCCATTCCCTCACAGGAGCTGTCAGAATCATTTCAATGGTGCCCAATTTGTATTCTTCAGCAAAAGACCGCATCGTTATAACGGGTACTTGAACAAGGAGCAAAAACCAGAAAAAAAATGCATTCATGCAAGCCTGCAAAAGAGTAAATTCTTTGATATTATTGATTGAAAGGTAGTTGAGCCAAAAAACAAAACTAGCTCCATTGATCAAAGAACAAGAAAATAAAAGGATATAAGCTACTGGAGAAACAAAGTAGCTTTTCATTTCTCTTTGAAATAAAGTCAAAAGAGCCATAATGCATCCTCATCCAAAAAAATATTTTCAAAAAAAGGTTTTTTTCTATTCACCGTTTTTAGAACAACCACCTGTTACCAAAACCTTTTCTATAGAAAGTTAGCTGCTTTAATCTTGTGTTAATTCGACAAAAATATCCTCCAAGGTTGCTTTTATTCTTGACATTTCTCTTATTTTCCAACCCTTTTTCTGAATTACATTATAAACTGCATCCCTGATATCATTTCCAGGTTTAGGCCATACCTGTAGAATCACCCATCCTCCCGGATATTCTTCAACAATTTCTGCTTCCTCAACTTCTTCCAACCCTTCGAAAGCTTCCTTCGCTACAGAGGGCTTACAAAGGATTTCAAGTCGAATCGCTCCAATGTTTCCACCTCTTACAAGTTTTGAGAGATTTTCAGGAGTATCCGCAGCTTCTATTTTACCTTTATTTATAATTAAAACCCTACTACATACGGCCTCGACTTCGCTCAAAATATGAGAGGACAAGATGATGGTATGGTGTTGGCCCAAACTCCGAATTAATTCCCTGACCGATCTAATCTGATTGGGATCCAAGCCAATAGTTGGCTCATCTAAAATCAACAACTCCGGATCATGCACCAAAGCATCTGCAAGGCCCACCCTTTGTCGATACCCTTTGGATAAATTTCCAATCATGCTTGAAGCGACATCTTCAATATGGCAAAGTTTTAAAACAGATTGTACCCTTTCATTGAGCATAGAGCCCCTAATCCCCTTGAGTTTGGCTCTATACCTTAGGTACTCATTTACTCTTAAATCCATATATAGGGGAACATTTTCTGGCATGTATCCTACTCTTTTCTTAACCTCCAAAGGTTTCTGAAGAACATCAAAGCCGGCTACTTCTACTTTTCCACTTGTTGGAGGGAGGTAACAAGACAAAATACGCATGGTCGTCGTTTTCCCTGCCCCATTAGGACCAAGGAAACCGACGATTTCTCCTTTTTTTACTTCAAAACTAATTCCCTGCAGTGCCGTATAACCCGAATAGGTTTTTACCAGATTCTCAACCTTGATCATGAAAAAGAGAATTTAATATTAAAACATTATAAAAAATGTCAAGTTAATCCATTTTCCTACATAAAGCAGATACTGAAATACTGAAAAGAGAAAGAAAATTAGTTAAAATTCAATTTTATTTTAGCCAAATTCAACAAGAATGTTAGTTTAGTTTTCTTTATTAATGATAATTGAACAATTGGACAATGAAATTTATTTCGATTGCAAACCAAAAAGGAGGGGTAGGGAAAACTACCACCGCAATCAACCTTTCAGCTTGTTTAGCTGAAAAGGGATATTCGACGCTGCTGGTCGATGTAGACCCCCAATCCAATGCTACCAGTGGCGTGGGGTTTTCCCTTGATTCTGGAAAAAGTTTATTCCCTGTTTTAATTGGTGAAGAACTTTTAAAAGACCAGATTATTTCTACTCCCTACATGAATTTGGACCTTATCCCAGCCAATCTAGAATTAGCCAACTGGGAAAATCAACAGCATGATCCAATCGAATCTTTTTCCCTTTTTAGAAAAATCTTTAGAGAATCCCTTATTGGAACAGCCTATCAGTATGTCATTCTTGATTGTCCTCCAGCCTTAGGATTACTCATGGTCAACTCGATGGTAGCTGCTGATTGGCTAATCATTCCTATTCAATGCGAATACTACGCTTTAGAAGGATTAGCAAAAATGTTTCAACTGCTTGATAACCTTAAAAAATTGGTTTCAGCAGCCCCCAATATCTTAGGAATACTGATGACCATGTATGATAGCAGAACAAATTTAAGTCAACAAGTCGTTGAAGATGTCCGCCACCATATTCCCAACCTTGTATTTGATACAATTATTCCAAGAACAGTCCGACTAGCGGAAGCCCCAAGCTATGGAAAGCCCATCACTCTTTACGATCCTCACAGCATAGGCTGCATGAGCTATAGGAAATTCACAGAAGAATTTTTAAAAAAAATCAAATAATCCCATTCTATAGCTAAAAGTTTAAAGAAGTTTTTTTCTTTCCTTTTCTCTCAATTATATTTAGATGATAGATATGCTTATAAGCCAAAAGATAGTTCCTTCTTTATATAAACAAATTAGTAGTGAATTTCAGGCTTTCGTTCTTTATCTTGCTATCGGTTCTTATTTCGAAATAGAAGCTCTTCCAGAACTCTCAGCTTTTTTTTTCAAACAAGCCGATGAAGAACGTCAGCATGCTCTAAAATTTATAAAATTTTTAATTGATAATGATATTCCTGTCAGCATTCCAGCAATAGGAGCAGTAGATTCTTCTTTTAAAGACCCAGAATCCGCTATCAGCTTATCCCTAGAGAGAGAAATAGCCGTTACGAAGGAAATTCATGATCTTGTTCGATTAGCCAAAGAGGAAAAAGACTTTACATCAGATAATTTTCTTCAATGGTTTGTTAAAGAACAACTTGAAGAAGTTACGGTTATGGATCAGCTGCTGAAAATGATTAGAAGAACCGGAAAAGATCAAATCATGCTTGTAGAAGATTATCTAGCAAGAAAAAACCGATTAAGAGAGAAAATTTCTGAAGCTGACTCTCCTATGGAAAACCCCAACAATTGAGCCAGGCTCTTTTCTTTGAAGATTTTCCCTAGCGGCTGCGCATCTCAAGAAATCAACGGCACCCGTAGCTCAACTGGATAGAGCGTCGGCCTCCGGAGCCGAAGGCTTTGGGTTCAAGTCCCGACGGGTGCAATAACCTTTAAATTTAAGTCAATAACGCTCTATATTCTCTCCATAAGAGAGAGAACCAAAAACCTCTGCTTTTCTTTAATAACCAAAAACTGGCTCAAGATAATGGAGAAGAAAGGAAGGTCGCATAAACTTGTGTCGTTGCAACAAGATCCTCAAGCGAAGTTTTCTCATCCATCGCATGGATATCTTTACCATCGACTCCATATCCAATTGCTTCGCAATTCTTGGCCTTTACAAAAAAATGCATATCCGTTGCCCCCCTGTTGATGGTAAAAGTTGCTTTGCCTCCTTTTATTTTTTCAACAGCCGATTTAAATGATTTCGTAAAGGATGAATTATACCAAAGAGCGCAAGGTTCAGTTTTGTGGATAATTTCGATTTTTACCTTCGTTCCTCTTTTCTTTGCCCATTTTTCTATAGCTTCCCTAATCTCACTTTCGACTCGATCCATCTTTTCTGATGGAGTCAATCTACGGTCAATTGTAAAAGTAGTCTCTGCGGAAACGATATTAACTTTTGAACCAGGACCAGAACTCACCACACCTCCTATATTGACAATAGGTTTTAGTTTTTCTTTTGAAGGAGCCACATAGACCCTTTTTGCATCTGCCAAAATTTTCTTAAAAAATCTTTCCAAAAATTCAACCAAATGGACCGTTTCTAAAAACGAGTTAACTGCCTTTTGCTGATAAGCCGTGTGGGTTGAAGTCCCTATAACCCTTATGTTGAGTTGAAGAATTCCATTATGTCCTATCCCTATTTTCTTTGCGGATCCTCCTTCACAAACGACCACAAAATCTGGTTCAACCAATTTATTTTTCACCACAAACCCAGATCCCAATTCTCCTCCAATTTCTTCATCAGCGACAAGAGCAAACTGAACATTATATAGGGGATCAATTTTTAAGGTTTTCAATGCCTCCACAGCAAAAATGCTTGCGGCAAGAGATCCTTTCATATCTGCAGAACCTCTTCCATAAATCCACTTATCGTCTTTTTCTCCCCGAAAGGGATCATGCTTCCATTTTCCCGAAACAGGTACAACATCGTAATGGGAATTAAAAAGGACCGTCTTGGGAGCCTTAGCATTCCATCGGGCTATAAGATTATAGCGTGGAAAGGAAAGAAAGGCTTCTCCCAATTGCTTTTCTACCATTGCATCAGGCACTCTTACAATCTCTGTTTCTAATCCAATTTGCTGAAGTTTCCTCTCCAAGTACTCAACCATTTCTGCATATTGCTTGCCAGGTGGATTAATTGTAGGGATTTGAATAAGGTGTTGTACAAATTGGAATAATTTTTCACGATTGTTGGAAATCCATTCGGTCAAAGCATCATGCATAAAGGTATTATCCTATTCTTTTAGAAAACTCTCAGTCAAGCAACTTCTTCTCCTTCCTAATTTTCTTTTTTAAGTTGAAGAGCAAACCCATTATTCTTATATAAGATATAATTATATTGAATTGCGATAGAAGAAACTTTATCAAAGGATTGGCAGGAAGTTTGCTTTCCTTAAAAATGCCCACTGTTTTTTCTGGCCCTCTCCCAGATGCTTTTTGGAATTACGACCAGAGCCGGAGAATAGCTACCGTAGTTGCTGAATCAGCCCTCCATACAGCTAGAGTCTATGGTTGTCAATTTTCTGATATACGCATCTGTTGGATCCTTAAAGAAAGAATTATTTCAAGAGAAAGTAGAATCGAAGAACTGGGAGGTAGTTTTGAATCTGGAATGGGTATTAGAGTCCTTTTTGAAGGAACATGGGGTTTTGCTTCTTCGAATTTGTTAGATCCTAACGAAGCTGCGGAAAAAACAAAGGAAGCCGTTGAAGTAGCAAAAAAATGCCTCAAATTGAATCCAAGACCTGTTGAATTAGAAAAATTGCCACAAATCCAAGGACAATGGCATCAAGATGTTTTAATTGATCCTTTTGGGGTGCCTCTAGAAGAAAAAACATCGTTTTTACTCGACCTTAATGACAAAGCAATCAAAGCTGGGGCTGATTTTTGTCGATCCTTCTTCTTATTTCATAAAGAACTTCGAATATATGCCTCCTCTATTGGATCCTGGATTGAACAAACATTCCTTAGAACATATCCAAAATTTATCGTTACTGTTGTTGATAAAAAAGAAGGGAAATTTGAAAGCAGGTCAAGTTTCGAGCCTCCGAAATCTGGAGGTCTAGAAATCATTGAGAAAAAAGCCTTTGAGATGGAAGTAGTTGAAGCGACCCATCAGGCTAGAGAAAAACTGCAGGCAAAACCCGTTGTACCTGGAATAAAAGACCTTGTACTTCATCCAACTAATCTGTGGTTAACCATTCATGAAACCATAGGTCATTCTACTGAATTAGATAGGGTCATGGGACTTGAATCCAACTATGCTGGGACTTCTTTTCTAAAAGTTGACCAATTGGGCAATTTTGATTTTGCCAACCCCATTGTTACCATTAGAGCCGATCGCAATCAGCCAGGTGGACTGGCTTCCGTTGGATATGATGACGATGGGATTCCTTCTAGTTGGTCAGATTTTCTTATCATAGAAAAGGGTATCCTTAAAAACTTTCAGATGGCTATTGGGCAAGCACATTGGATTGGCAAAGAAAAATCCAACGGCTGCAGTTACGCTCAAAGTTATAATTTTTTCCCCATCCAGCGGATGCCCAATATTTCCCTTGTCCCAAGTGAAAAAAAGGAGCAACTTAAGGATCTCATTTCAGGAGTGGAAGATGGCATATATATAATTGGGGATGGGAGCTGGAGCATCGATCAACAAAGATATAATTTCCAATTTGGTGGACAACTCTTTTATGAGATTAAAAATGGAAAAATCCGACAAATGCTTCGGGATGTTATCTACCAAGGAAACACCCAGTCTTTTTGGAAATCCTGTGATGGGATTTGTAGCAAAGAAGAATATAAACTCTGCGGGACTCTTTTTTGTGGAAAAGGAGAGCCTTCTCAAACTGCACCAGTTTCCCATGGAGCTGTTCCTGCTAGATTTAGAAATATCACTATACTCAACAGCCGTTTACATTCATGATACTTTCCGAATCTGAAGCAAGAAATTTTCAAATATCTATCCTTTCTTTATCAAAAGCCAACAGCTTATCCGTGGAGATAAAAGGCGGTCAATTTGTAAACATCCGCTTAGGAAGAAATGCTTTAAATACTAATGGTATTGAAAATTCTCTTAAAATTACTTTAAACTCTACCTTTGCGAATAGAACAGCTAGTTACACCATCGATCAGCTTGAAATGTCAGCCATTGAACGCGGGTTAAGACGCTGTGAAAAGCTGGCGCAGATTTCTCCTCCCGATCCTGAGTTCTTACCACCTCTTGGTCCACAACACTATGCTAGCAGTTTTTCCTACTCTGAAAGCATGGGGAACCTCTCAATAGAAAACATTGTTGAAATGGCTGTGAGGATACTGGATGTACTAACACAAAATCAAAGCCAGCATATTGAACTTAGTAGTTTTATAAAATTCCAGAAATATTTCATCTGCATTGCAAATAGCAATGGGCTTTTTGGATATCAAAAATTTGCTAATATACAATTGACAGCGACAGCAAGAACAAATGATGGCCTTGGTTCGGGGTGGGCAGGAGCCTTTGTTTTTAATATTGAGGAGATCGATCCAGAAAAACTAATTGAAACTGCTATTCAGAAGGCTATTTTAAGCAAAGAGAAGCTTTCTATGGCTCCTGGCCATTATCCAGTTCTTCTTGAACCTACGGCTGCTGTCGATCTTATTGGTCTTATGTTATTTTCTATGGATGGGCGGGCAGCTGATGAAGGAAGAAGCGTTTTTTCAAAGCCAGGTGGGGGGAATAGAATTGGAGAGCCTCTATTTCCATCCAATATAACAATCTACTCTGACCCTTCTAACAGGCAGGCTCCAGGACAAGTCTTTTCCAATGATGGACTACCTTGTCGAAAGATCCCATGGATTCAAAATGGCATCCTTTCTAACCTTATTTATTCTAGATATTGGGCAAAAAAAAATCACAAAGAGCCTATCCCCGAACCATCAAATATTTTGATGTTAGGATCGGATACCACTCTTGACAAAATGATCCAAGATATAGACAAAGCCATTCTGGTTACCAGACTGTGGTATATTAGAGAGGTCGATCCTCAATCCCTTATCTTTACAGGGCTTACGCGAGATGGCACATTTTTGATTGAAAAAGGAAAAATCTCTAAAGCGGTTAATAATTTTAGATTTAACCAAAGTCCTTTGACTATGCTTCAAAGCGTTCAGCAGATCGGCAGAGCCGTTAATTGTATAGGATCTGAAATTGACGATCTCCCAGCATTAATTCCTCCGCTTTTGGTGAAAGACTTTTACTTTACATCGACATCCGAAGCCATCTAAGCTATTCAAAAGAGGCTATTGGCTATTTAAATTTTTTTCTAGGACAAAATTAAGAAGCTTATCTGGCACATAAATAACTTTTGAAATAGTAGCCTTTTCAAGCCATTTCCCAATTGCCTCGGTCTCCTTTGCTTTTCTTATAGCTTCTTCCTTTTCCACCCCTTTTTTGACCATAATCCGACCACGCACTTTTCCGTCGATTTGCACAATAAGTTCCATCTCTTCATTGATTAAATACTTTGGATCATATTTTGGCCAAGGCTCGTAGGCCAAGGAATCCTTATGTCCCATTTTTTGCCATAATTCTTCGCAAATATGTGGAGCAAAAGGAGCTAGAAGCAAAAGAAGAGCTTCAAGTACTTTTTTCCATCTTTTTTTTTCTTTTGTTAGCTCATTGACAAAGGTCATAAGCTTGGCAATAGCCGTATGAAATTGAAAATTTTCAATGTCTTCAGTGACTCCTGCAATTGTCTGATGTTGTAATCTTTGAATGTGAGAGGGAGCCTCTTCTTCAAGAATATCTTTTCTTAGAACCCACAACCCTTCTCCATCTTCATCCATAAATAGTCTCCATACCCTAGCCAGAAAGCGATGGGGCCCCTCCAATCCCTTCGAAGACCAAGGCTTGCTCTGTTGTAAAGGACCAAGAAACATTTCGAAAAGACGCAACGTATCCGCTCCATATTCTTGAATAATAGCATCCGGATTAACAATGTTGCCTCTAGATTTTGACATTTTTTGATTATCTTCTCCTAATATCACTCCCTGGTTCACTAATTTATAAAAAGGTTCTGGAGTCGATACAAGACCGATATCATAGAGAACCCTATGCCAGAACCGGGCATAAAGCAGATGAAGAACTGCATGTTCAGCCCCACCTATATACAAATCAACTCCGTGAGGGGACATCCAGTATTTTTCCTTTTCAGCGGCAAAAGGTGCTTCTTTGTTGGATGGATCGCAATACCTCAAATAATACCAACAAGAACCTGCCCATTGGGGCATTGTGTTCACCTCTCTCTTTAGACCATTTCCCAATTCTACCCAGTCTTTTTTCCGAGCTAAAGGTGCTATGCCTTCATCTGTAGGGGTGAAATCTTCAAGGTCTGGTAACAACACCGGCAGCTCTTCATCCGGAACTGGAATCGGTGTATTTTCTTTCCATATTATAGGGAAAGGTTCTCCCCAATATCTCTGACGGGAAAAAAGCCAATCTCTTAGTTTGTATTGCACCGTTCTTTTCCCAAGTTTTTTCTCCTCCAGCCATTGAATGATTTTCTCCTTAGCCTCCTTTGTTGCAAGCCCGGATATAAATCCAGAATGAACCGTTATACCTTCTCCTGTATAACAGTCATTTTCCTCCTCGATCCCTTCCGCTGTAACGACTTTTTTTATTGGCAGACAAAAAGTTTTGGCAAAGTCGTAATCTCTCCGATCATGGGCAGGAACAGCCATGATAGCGCCTGTTCCGTACGTCATCAGCACATAGTCAGAAACCCAAATCGGTAATTTTTCCTTTGTAATCGGATGGATAGCATAGCTTCCAGTCCAAACTCCAGTTTTGTTTTTAGATAACTCCGTTCTTTCTAAATCAGTCTTTAAAGAAGCAGAGGCACAGTATTGTTCCACCAACTCTTTGAACCCGCTCTCTGTCAACTTAGTGACCAATGGATTTTCTGGAGCCAAGACCAAAAAGGTCACCCCAAAAAGGGTATCCGGTCTTGTGGTAAAGACTTCAATTTCAATATCTTTTCCTTCAACAGAAAATTTCACCACTGCCCCTTCACTTTTGCCTATCCAATGGCGTTGCATCTCTTTAATTGATTCCGGCCATTCTACTAATTCCAAACCTTCAAGCAGCTTTTCAGCATAGGCCGTTATTTTTAAAAACCATTGTCTGAAAGGTTTTTTAATAACAGGATGATTCCCTCTTTCAGACCGTGGACCTTCGGGAGTATGAACAATTTCCTCATTAGCAAGAACTGTTTTAAGCTTTGGACAATACCACACAGGAGCTTCAGCCACGTAAGCCAAGCCTTTTTCGAAAAGCCTTTTGAAAATCCACTGCGTCCATTTATAATAAGAGGGATCAGTGGTATTGATTTCCCTCTTCCAGTCGTATGAAAAACCCATAGACTGAATCTGTCGACGAAAATTATCAATATTTTGCTTGGTTGTTACTGCTGGATGAGTCCCCGTTAAAATGGCATGCTGTTCGGCTGGCAATCCAAAAGCGTCCCAACCTATTGGATGCAGCACATTAAACCCCTTCATTCTTTTATAACGGGCAACGATGTCTGAGGCGGTATAGCCTTCAAGATGGCCAACATGAAGACCGCTTCCAGAAGGATATGGAAACATATCGAGGACATAAAACTTGGGCTTCTCTGAACCCATTTCTCCAGGATCTGCAGATCGGAAAAGCTCCCTATCTAACCAGTAGTGTTGCCATTTTGGCTCAATAACATCAAAAGGATACGCTTTTCTTGCTGGCATAGAAAAATGTTTAAAATTTAAAAAATATTAAGAGAAAAAAACAGAAATTAAACCTGAAAAGAAGAACCACACCCACAGGTCGATTTAGCTTGAGGATTGATGATTCTAAATCCACCTTGGGTTAGACCCTCTTTATAATCAATGGTTGAACCGGCTAATAAATGACTACTTTCTGAATCGATAGCCACAAAAACATCTTCTATTTTTAACCGAATATCCTTTTCCTTGGGTAGGGCTAGTTCTAGTTGATATTCGTTGCCGGCGCATCCACCTTTTGCTACCGAAAGCCGTAACATATATCCAGGATGAGACTCAGTTAGCTTTTTAATCTTTGAAAGAGCCATTGGGGTAAGGTTAATATTCAACTGTAAAGGAAAAACGTTGTTCATAAATTTAGTTCCTTATATTTCTAAATTATAAATAAGCGTAAGAATTACCTTGGTCAACGTTCTGCGAATCTTAGGTAAAGTAGAAACAAACTGAAAAAAAGGGACTGTTTCTTTAGGATGGTTCATAAGATAACGAAGAAGAGAGAAGGGTTTGGATTCCCCTCTTTCTGAATCCCAAGAAGACATTATTGCTCCCACTGGTAGCCTATCTCCATACTCATCACTAATAACCCGAATCGAACAAAAAGCCACTCCATGTGCCTGGACGGTATTATAGACGGCTTCAGTTTCCATATCGACAATTTGAGAAGCGGAAAGTTGCGCCATTTTTGATCTGCTTTCCGGGTCTGCTACAATAACATCAGAACAGACAGTCTTATAAAGAGGCAATCCTTGACCTAAAAGAATGGGACGTAGTTCTTCGGAGAGGTAATTTTCTACAGCGCATACCTCTCCTTTACGGATTCCAGGAACCAAGGCACCAGAATAGCCAGCTAAAATAAATAGGGAAGGTGAAAAATTCCTTAATAAGAGTTCGGCACTTCGGGCAGACTTTCTTTTTCCCATCCCTAATACCATACCACAGATAGCTTTGCGAGCATATTGTCCTAAATAAAAAACATGTCCTTCCACTTCCTTTTTTCCCTTAAGAACATGGTCCAATATCTCCTTTCCTTCATGTTCGATAGCAAATCCAATGGCTATCATACAGCTGAAAGCCTCTTTTCCATGCACCCAAGAGTTGCATCTACCCAATAGGTAGAACGTTCTTTAGCTTGTTGATATTGCCTATAATACTCCCCAATGACAAGTAGAGGCCATGCATTTCTGTACATATCGTATTTCAAGTAAAAAACGCCAGGGAAACCGGTGCCAGTTAAGAATTCCTCAGCCCAAGATCCATCAGAAAGTTGTCGTTCACATAAATATTTAATTCCCCGTGCAATGCTTGGTCGGAAAATGTCTCCACATGCCATAATGCCACTTATAGCCCAAGCAGTTTGAGAAGCCGTACTCGGTCCTTTTCCTTTGAGTTGAGGATTATCATAAGAGGCTGGAGTTTCTCCCCATCCACCATCTTCATTCTGACAAGACTCTAGCCAATCCCTAGCCCTTAAAATCCATTCCTGAGTCATGTCTTCTCCAATCGCCTGCAACCCTCTTAAGGCCTGCCATGTCCCATAGATATAATTGACTCCCCACCTTCCCATCCAAGAGCCATCACTTTCTTGCGTTTCTTTTAGATAACGAATCGCTTTTTGAACAAACTTCTCATTTCTTCTAATCCCCATTTTGCCAAATAATTCTAAAGCTCTTGCTGTTATATCTGAACATGGCGGATCAAGTATCGCATTATGATCAGCAAAGGGAACATCTTCTAGCCATTTTTTATAAACGTTTTTATCAAAAGCAGCCCACCCTCCATTCTTACATTGAAAACTGATAACCCATCGTAAAGCTCTCTGAATCACTTCCTCTTTCTTTATCTTATCATCTATATCAATCAATCGCAGGGCCAAAAGCACCATTAGGGTATCATCCACATCTGGATAATACATGTTGTTATACTCGAAAGCCCAACCACTAGCTTCAGGATGGGGATTTCTAACATGCCAATCCCCTTTGATTCTTATTTCTCTGTTTATTATCCAATGAGCGGCTTTCTTCAGCTGGGGAGCATTTCTTTCATAACCTGATTCAGCCAAAGCCACTAGGCTAACGGCTGTATCCCAAAGTGGAGAAAAGCAGGGTTGTATCCTTAAATCATCGTTTTTCTGATCGTCTACTTCTAAGGCCTCGAAATCAGCAATAGCCTTTTTTAGGATCGGATTGTCTTCGGTATATCCTAGAGCAATCAACGCCATGATCGCATAATGCATTGCTGGGAAAATAGCTCCCAGGCCATCGGATCCGACAGCTATACGCTCTAATATCCATTTTTCAGCTTTTTCTATCGCCATTTTCCTAAAGGGCTTCAATGAAGTCTTATCCCAATATTGTAAAAATTTATCACAAGCTAAGAATAAACCTTCTTTAGATAAATATTTTGCCCCTTTCTTTAGCCAGGAAAACTTCCCACGTTCCGTCCCATAGGGGAAGAGTTCATGCAGCTGCAATTTTTCAGGGAGAACTCTTGTCGGCTTAAAATGATGGATAATAGATAGGGGAACAAGCATGGTCCGGCTCCAAGCCGATATTTCATAGAGATTGAAAGGGAACCAATTCGGGAAAAGGATAATTTCTGGGGGGATAACAGGAAGGCGGTCCCATGGATAAACCCCTAGAAGGGCTAGCCCCAGCTTTGTGTAAGTCATGCACTTAGGTATTCCTCCAAGCCTAAGAATAGTAGAGCGTGCTTTAGCCATTAAAGGTTCATCTGGAGAGAAACCAGCTAATTTAAGGGCAAAATAGGCTTTGACTGTGGCATTGACTTCACTGGGACCTCCAGGATAAATATTCCATCCGCCATCAGGAAGCTGCCTATCTAGGATATGCTTTACTAATCGTTTCTGTTTTTTGTAGTCAATCTTTCCTCTCCAATGCATCAAGTGAATGGAATCGCAAGCAAGCGTCACATCCACAAACAATTCCCCTACCCAATGCCCATCTTCTTTTTGTATAGAAAGAAGATATCTTTGTGCTTTTTTAATCGTCTCTTCCACTTTATGTGGAAAATTTAAGGTTTCTTCCACTAAAGAAAGGGGGACAGAAGGAAGCTTTTTGTTGTCCCCAATCTCATTTTCCTTTTTTAAAAAAAGCCTTCCTGAATGCATGGAATGTTGGATAACTGTTCTTTTTGTTCGGGTCAATACGAAAAATTTGTACTAGATAACAAAAACAGTTGAGAGCAAACTGTTTTGGCTAGATTCCTTTGGCTTGCCTATGAAGTGTAGCCAAAATCCAAACAGACAGTTGTTCTCAGAGTCATTCATAGTTCTAGTCCAGATATAGGAAGAGTCTTTTCTTGTCTATTCCAATTTTCCGATAGCCTAATGAATTACGATTGGGAAAAAAAATCCCTGTTAAAGGATACCAAAGAATAGGAAATTAGCTTGGATGCTTGCAGCTTTGAGTCTTTTAGAGGGAAAGCAGAATAATAATGGTAACCATCGCCACGACCCCCAGCACCTGAGCCAAGATGGCTTGAACAGTTTCTATACAAGTTACTTTTTCCTTCTCATAAATGTACATTCTAAACCTGTCGCTCAAGCTGGTCAGCATTCAAGAGGCCGCCGAGCTCCTGGGGGTTGCGCCGCAAACACTGCGACGCTGGGAGCGCGAGGGCAAGCTCCTACCCAATGAACCCACAGCAGGGGGGCGACGACGCTACGACCTTGCGCAGCTTCGGCTAGACCAATTTCATGCGCCGGAGAAGGTAGGCCGCATCATTGCCGCCTATGCCCGTCTGTCCAGTCACGACCAGAAGGACGATCTGGAAGGGAAAAAAACAGGTTCTTGAGCTGTTCTGTGCCCCCGGCAAGGCTGGACATTCGAGCTGATCGCGGACCTGGGTCCTGGCATGAACTACAACAAAAAAGGCCTGAAGCGCCTGCTGGATGCGATCATCGGCGGTGAAGTTGGGTGCCTGGTCATTACCCACAAGGACCGACTGACGGGCTTTGGAGCGGAACTGATGTTCGCAATCTGCGAGGCAAAAAACCTGGAAGTGGTCATCCTCAACCAGGGTGAGGACAGGACCTTTGAAGAAGATTTAGCCAAGGACGTGCTGGAGAGCATCACGGTGTTCAGTGCACGGCTCTATCGCTAGTCGCTTGGGCAAGAACCAGAAACTGCTGGATGGTGTCCGGAAAGAACGCGCCACAGATNNCATCCGCATCCCCCATCTGGGGTGGGTACGGATGCGGGAGGCGTTGCGTTTTAGGGGCAAGCTCATCTCCGCTACCGTCTCCCGGATGGCGGACCGGTGGTTTGTCAGCATCACCGTCGCTGCCGACGCTATCCCCCTCTGTCCTTCTGAAAACCAAGGCGCGACCGGGGTGGATTTGGGGGGTATCGGCCATGGCAACACTCTCCACAAGGAGAAAAGGTACTCGGTCCTAAGCCGCACAGGGCCTTGCTCAAGCGATTGGGGCGACTGTCTTGCAGTCTCTTGCGCAAACACCAGGTGGCCAGGAAGACGTTGGGCCTTGCGGACCACACACCGATTCCCAAAGGCTTGCGGTTGCCCATATCGGGAAATGCCCAAAAGGCCAGAGTCCGACTGTCCAAGCTCCATGCCCGTATTGCCAACATCCGGCAGGAGGGCTTACACAAGCTCACCTCATGGCTCAGGCGACGATTTCACCGCGTCCTCGTCAAAGAGCTGAAAGTGGGCGGCATGGAGAAGAACCGGTAATCTTGCCTGCTTTCTATCCGACATGGGTTTCTTCGAGTTTCGGCGACAACTGGAGCTGTTCGGCATGGGGGAGGGTCCAGGAAACACTGCCACTGGCCATTTGCGAGTGGGTGTGCCCGGAGTGTGGAAGCATCCACGACCGGGAGGTGAATGCGGCAAGGAATATCCTGGCGCATGGTTTGGCCGTCCTAAACGGCCCTATGGCGAGTTCTGACAAATGTGAAGCCGGTGGAGAAAAAAGCTCTGGCCGCCGTTGCATAACGATGGTAAAAACTGTCCTCTGTATTACTCTTTGCTATGGATAATCCTATCCAAGAATCCTGTCTCTTTTTTAATGGTATTAAACTCTTTTTCTAAAAAATTGATTGAAATTTTCCACGCTGCTTCGGCAGTGGTAGGATCGTAATTTGTACTTGCAGGATCAGCAAAGCCATGTTGAGCATCAAAACTGTAAAATGAGAGTGGTTTTTTTTCTTCTTCCAAAGCATTGACAAAATGAATTATTTTTTCTTTCGAAACCGTTTGATCCTTTTCAGCATAAAAGTAGCACACTGGGACTCGAAGTTTGGAAAGTTTTCTTTTTTCAAGATTCACTTCTCCATAATAAATGACTACAGCGTTTATTCCTTTTACTGTGATCGCAGCTTCTAATGTGTATTCCCCACCGATATCCCAACCAACCACTCCTACCTTTGTCGTGTGAAATCTAGGACTCTCATGAAGAAATCGGACAGCAGCGGCTATAACGTTCAAAGCAGATTCTTCTCTAACAAATCTTCTCAAATCAGCAGCAGAGGAGCTATCCTTCGGAACGATACCGTTAAAAAGATCCACAGCTAAAGCCACATATCCATCTTTTGAAAAATGGTCCGCAAGGAATTTTATGCCTTGATTTAACCCCCAAATCCCTGGGACAAGAACCACACCACCTTTCGGCTCCTGATCTGGAATCGAAAGATAGCCCACATCATCAGATCCAAAATCCGTTAGTTTCACCATCGCACCACGCAACACAGGCTCGGCAGGTTGGGATATGGAAGCTTCCCCTCCTCCAGAATTCCTTAGATAATTAGTCGCTGACTGGGGCTTATCTGCGCGATTTAAAGCCTCTTGGCTTATTCCCTGTTGCATTGCCAACAAAGAAAAAAACAAAAAACAAAACAAAACGTGGATTCTTTTGCTTGTTTTCAAAACATTCCATCGATCCATATACGAAAGAGTAGCAAAAGAAAAGTGTAGCATCGAAAACTGGAAGTTGTATGACAATTCTTTCAATCGCCTATTTAAAAAAACAGTCCGAATTCCCAATGGGAAGGGAGCCTAAGGGAAAACCCCACGCATCTCTTTAGCTTCAGCTACTTTTTTAATGCCTAGGGATAGAGCTGCCATTCTAGTGGAGACTTTTTTTTCCTGAGAAAATTTCATAACAGAATGCAACGTTGCAGAGAGAATTCGATAGAGAGCATCAAAAACTTCTCTTTCCGACCAAAAATAGCTTTGCATATCTTGTACCCATTCAAAATAACTCACAATTACACCTCCTGAATTGCATAAAATATCAGGTATGATAAAGATATCCTTTCTTTCTTCCAAGATTTTATCAGCTTCTGGTGTTGTCGGACCATTTGCTCCTTCAGCTAAAATACGGCATTGTAATTTTCCGGCATTTTTTTTAGTTATCACTCTTTCTTTGGCTGCTGGGATTAACACATCACAGCGTTGGCAAAGCAAATCGAAACCATCAATTGGATCCGCTTCCGGAAATCCTGCCAACCTGCCTGTTTTTTCTTTATAGGCACACAGATGGGCACAATTTATTCCTTTAGGATTATAAAGCGCCCCACTTAAATCGGAAACACCGATGAGGACCGCTCCTTGCTCGACAAGTTGTCTAACACTAACGGATCCCACGTTGCCAAAACCTTGGACAATGATCCGAAGAGGATTCGACATTTTTAAAATTTCGCTCACTTTTTTAACAAGAAAAGCCACTCCTCTTCCTGTAGCTTCTCTTCTTCCCAGGGAGCCACCGATTGTCACCGGTTTGCCAGTAACAACCCCTGGCGCTGTATAGCCTACCTGCATTGAATACGTATCCATCATCCATGCCATTATTTGTTCATTAGTCCCAATGTCCGGTGCGGGAATATCTTTCTGAGGGCCAATAAAAGGAATCAGCTCTTGAGTATATCTTCTAGTCAAACCTTCGAGTTCTTTTTTACTCATTTCGCTTGGTTTACAAGCTACTCCACCTTTGGCTCCCCCAAAGGGCAAACCTACTAAGGCGCATTTCCAGCTCATCCACATCGCTAAAGCCGATATTTCTCCTAAGGTGACATCGGGATCAAACCGTATGCCTCCTTTTGTTGGACCTAAAGCAAGATGATGTTGCACCCTATAGCCCACAAACATCCGAATAGTTCCATTGTCCATTTTGACTGGAAAGCTAACAGTAAGAGATCTTTGCGGCCATTTGATGATTTCTCTTGTCTTTTCTGATAACCCTAAAAAACTGGCAACTCTATGGAACTGCTCACAGGCCATTGCAAAAGTAGGATCGGAAAGAAGAAATTCCATGGTCTTTCAAAGATTAAAATGAAAAATTAAAAAATATGTTGTTTTCTTAAGGATAAAAAGTTTTTTAAAATTCTTTTTCCTTCTCTAGTCAAAATGGATTCTGGATGAAATTGAACCCCAAATACAGGATATTTTTCATGAGATAAGCCCATTACTTCGTCATCTTCTGTCCAGGCAGTAATGTGGAGACAAGGTGGTATACTCTCTTTTTCTACAATCAATGAATGGTATCGGGTGGCTTCAAATGGGTTAGGCAAACCCCAAAAAAGCCCCTCTCCGCTATGATGAATGAAAGAGGTTTTCCCATGCATTAATCTCTTAGCCCTTACTACTTTAGCTCCATACACATGTCCAATGCATTGATGCCCTAGACAGACCCCAAGAATAGGAATAAATGGACCTAATCGATCAATAATCTCACAAGATATTCCTGCATCGGCAGGACCTTTAGGACCTGGCGAGATGACAATAAACTTGGGAGAAAGGGCAGCAACGGCTTCAACGCTGATCTGATCATTTCTATAAACTGTCGGCTCGATCCCAAGCTCTCCGAAATACTGTACAAGATTGTAAGTAAAAGAATCGTAGTTATCGATGACAAGAAGCATAAAATCCAAGGCTTCTAACGACATCCTATCCTACAGGAAAGACTCTACTAAAGCAAGGGCTTTCATACCCGCTTTCGCTTTATTCGAAGATTCAAGGTATTCCCCAATAGGAGTACTATCCGCAACTAGACCGCCTCCAGCTTGAAGATACGCATACCCATTTTTTATCAAAATGGTTCTGATAGCTATACAGCTATCCAAATAGCCAGAAAAGCTCAAACATCCCACAATGCCCGCATACGGTCCCCTGCAAGTAGGTTCTAATTGAGATATGATTTGCATAGCCCTGACTTTAGGGGCTCCTGTTACAGTTCCTGCAGGAAAGGTTGCTTCTAAAACATCAAAAGGAGAAATTCCTTCGCGAGCTATTCCCTCCACAGAAGAAACCATATGGATCACATGACTGTATTTTTCAATAACCATTAGTTCTTTGACAATGATCGAATTAAAAGCACAGACCCTTCCAATATCATTTCGAGCTAAATCAACAAGCATAATATGCTCGGCTTTTTCCTTTGGGTCATTTATGAGCTCCTCAACAATCTTTGCTTCTTCTTCAGGAGAATTTTGTCCCCTAGGCCTTGTTCCGGCTATAGGTCTCACATAGACTTTTGGCTTGTCGAACCGAACATGGACTTCTGGAGAGGAACCTACTAAAGAAAAATCCTTAAATTTCAAGCAAAACATATAAGGAGAAGGATTAATTAACCTTAAGGCTCTATAAACATCTATAGGATCCTTTTTGCATGGGGTATGCCATCTTTGGGAAGGGACGACCTGAAAAATATCTCCCGCCCTAATATATTCCTGCATTTTTTCAGTCATCGAAATGTATTCTTCCTTTGTCATATTGACTTCTAGTGGCAGTTCATATCCACAGTCCGAATTCCTCAAAAAAAGAGGGTGATACAACGGTTTGGAGAGAGCCTCTTGGAAATCGTCTAATTTCCTCTTTGCTTTTTCATAGGCATCTAAGGCATTGTTTTCGATTATGGCATTGGCGATAAGAAACATTTTTCTTTCTTGATGATCAAAAATGATTAATGTGTCGGCTAGAAGAAAACAAAGATCAGGAACCCCTAAGTCGTCTTTTCGAGCCCTTGGAACCGATGGCTCGAAAAAGTGAACCATTTCGTATCCCAAATAACCCACTATTCCCCCAAAAAAATCTGGCAGTTGAGGAATAGGGAATGGCTTATACCTATCCATCATTTTTTTTAATTCGTTTAGTGGATTGGAATCGGTCCAAAAGTCCACTTTTTTCCCGTCTCGATATTCTATTGTGATCTTTCTGCCATAAGCACTAATGATAAAATAGGGATCAGCGCCAAGATAGGAATAACGTCCAAATTTCCCACGGTCAGCAGATTCAAAAAGGAAGGAGTATCGGGAAGCATAAGAAATTTTAAGATAAGCCGAAACTGGGGTGTCCAGATCGGCTATGATTTCTCTTACTAACGGGATAACATTGGCAGTAGCTGCAATCTGAAGAAACTCCTTGAGAGTCGGAAAATCCATATACAGGATACTTTGGTAGAAAAGTTAGAGAAGACAACCAAAAAAATTTTTGAAAACAGGAAGTAAGAAGGAATGCAAGCAGAAAGAGGCTTTTTTTATTCTAAAGAATTCTTTCCATCAATTGATCTTGAAACGGATAGGGACATCTACATCTACATCAATAGGGAGGCCAAGCATCGTGGGTGGTTTAAATCTCCAGAATTTTTTTACTGTATTTTCTGCTGCCTGATCTAATTCCGGATAACCAGAAGATTTACCGATTGTTACTGAAGTCGGATAACCAGAGGAGGAAACATGCACTCGTAAAATGACCAATCCCTGATGTCCTGCGGCTTTTGCCGCTGCGGGATAGGGGGGCGCTGGATTTTTAAGATATCCAGGCATCGTCATTTTGCCTGCTGGTGTTTTAGTGGCTTGAGGTATGCCCTTTGGCTTTTGGACCGCTTTAGGCTTCAGAGGAGGTTGAACCACAGGTTTGGGTGCTTCCTGAGGCTGCGCCATTTCTTCTGGAATCGGAGTGGGAACCGGTTCTGGAGGAATGGGCGTTTCTTGAACATTTATAAGATCAACGTCCACAGTGCTTTCACCAGCACTAATTCCATATTCCACTTTTTGAATAAAAAAATACCCAACAATAAACAGAAGGGTCGCATGGATCAACAAAGAAAAGAAATATCCAATATAATCGTTACGTTCCATTGGCTAATCCGTTTTTTTGAGTTTGAGATTGAGGTTTGGTTGTCTGAATGGCTATCTTATTGATCCCAATTTTTCGAGCCTCATCAATTATCTTGACTACAAGCTCAAAACAAGCGTTAGGTTCTCCTGTAACGAATATTTTGGGATCTGGATTAGAAGCTTTAATCTGATTCAACTTCGACGATAACTCTTGAGAAAGCACTTTTTCTTTATCAAAAAGAAAATTGCCCTCTTCGAGCACTTTGACAGTTATCTGATCAGGTGGGGGTTGAGAGACAGCCGTGGTGCTTTTGGGAAGTTTAATCTGGATAGTCTCGTTTTTGACCATCGTCAACGAAACGATCATAAAGGTTGCTAACAGGAAAAACATCACATCAATAAAAGGGATGATTTCTAACCTCGGGCGATGTTTTTCAGTCTGGACATGAATTTTCATCTCTATACACTCCTTTAATTTGCCAATTTTTTTTTGGCTTCCTACTCCCTTTTTATCGAACCATTTCCATATCCACCTTTTGATTGCTCACTTTCAGTGGCTTTTTGAGGATCATTTCAAGCCGCGTACAATATCCCTCTATTTCTCTTCTGACTTTTTCAGTACGCGCATTGAAAAAATTCAATGGAATAATGGCAATAATGGCAATGGCCAAACCAAAGCTCACGGCAATGAGAGATTCGGCTACGCCTCCGGTGATTGCCGCTTGTTTGCCTGCAATTTCTCCAGTGCCAACAATACTAAAAGCATGCATCATCCCCGTTACCGTCCCCAGCAGTCCTAAAAGAGGTCCAAGGGTTACAGCCGTATCAAGAATCACAAGCCCACGAGAATACTTTTCTATCTGGGCACTAGCTGCCTCAAGCATTGCATCCACAGGCATGCTATTTCTATGCCTTAAGCCTTCAACCAGAACTTGAGCCACAACAAATTTTGATTTTTCACCTATCGCTATCGCTTCCTCGTACTCTCCTTTTTCAGTCAGTTCAAGGATCTTTTTCACAAGCTTCGGATTCCTTGCGCTTTGTTCGGCAAGATAGAAAAAAACCCTTTCCAATAGCGCTGCTAAAGTCACTAGTCCAAGGATTAATATCGGCCACATCACTGGGCCACCCTTGAAAAAAAACTCAATCATATAAATACCTTTTCTAATAGTTTTTTATTATAAAAATATACTACCCAAAATCCTTTTATTTGCTCTATTTGACTAAGAATAAGGATTTTAAATAATCGTCCAGCAAGTTTAATGAAAAATAGCACAAAATCATGAAATTTTATGTGAATTTATTATGGCAAATATGTGGAGATAATATTACAAAAATGATATTTATAAGTTATTTGTTATTAAAAATATATTAAGTAATTCATAAAAAACAAAAAATTATACGAAAAAATACTTTTCATAATCTATTTTATTTATATTTTTGATTTTTTTAATAAATCATTTTTCCAGATTTACTTCTGCTAAATATTTTCTTTATTCAGAAATAGAAGCGCTGCTCCTCTGTTTTTGCTAGTTTAGCCGGATCCATCTGGGGAGGTGGTCACCACAATATCAAGAGTTTTTCCATTTAGAAAGCAAGCTGGATCACCTGCCCATAGGAAAACCAAAACTACAGAGAGCTAGAGTTGATTGCTGTCCATTATAGCTCTCAATCCTCTATCTAGGAGCCGTTCAAGGCATTTACTCTCTAAAAAGAAGGGATTTTCTTTGAAACTTTTTTTAAACATAGCAAAATAATATGCTAATCACACTCTGCTATTTTTTTTTTGGGCAAAATGCCAATGAATTAGGGATGGACAAATGGGCTGAACAACAATCAACCACATAAAGAAAGGACAGTGTGAGGACTCCATTTCTTTTTTGTACTGATTTCGATGGCACGCTCCTTTCTGTTGGAGAGGAAAGAAAAATTGCCACAGAGTTTTATGAATTACTCCATAAGAAAAAAAGGGAGGATACTTTTCTATGGGTAATCAATACAGGAAGAAGCTGGGAAAGTCTTTTTGAAGAATTGAACAGGCTCCAAATCCCCCTTTTACCAGATTGGGTAGTTCTTTACGAAAAAGAAATATTTAAAGTCCAAGGCTTTCAGATTTTTCCTCACGAAGAGTGGAATCTCAAATGCAGAAACTCACATAAAATTTTATTTGATACCATAGGGTTTTTCTTTGAAGACCTTGCCAACTACTTAATTCTTCATACAAAGGCCAAAATTCATAGTTCATCGTGGTCGCCTATTGAAGTGGAAGCTTCTACTAACCAGGAGGCTGATCAGATCTCTTTGTATATAGATCAACAACTGCAAAATTTTCCTTTTTTAACTTACCACCGTAATTTTGTTTATTTTCGTTTTGCCCACAAAGACTTTCATAAGGGATCGGCTTTGAAGCAGATCCAGCGGCTTCTGGGAATAAGTCCTAAAAATTCCATGGCCTGTGGTGACCATTTCAATGATTTACCCATGCTTGAAATACAATTGGCTTCCCATCTGGCCTGTCCTGCAAATGCTGTGAAGGAAGTAAAAGAGAAGGTTATCAAGCAAGGGGGGTATGTAGCCAAAAAAGAAGCCTCTTTAGGAATTACCGAAGCCTTATTGAAGATAGAAGAAAAATTTGACTTTAATCAAGACTCAATCCAACGCTTTTGAGGATCCGATCAGATTGCTGAAGAAGTTTTTTTTCTTTTAAGACTAAAGAATAAATACGTAGTGTTGCCTCTACAACTTTACTCCAATCGTACTTTTTTGCTGTTTCGCGAGCATTATGCCCCATTTTTTTTCTTACTAACGGATCAGAAAGTTTGCTATAAGCCATCGCTATTTCCTGTGGATCTTCTGCATTGACAATCTTCAGAGCATTGACCCCTTCAATCGCAACATCCCATGCTCCAATATCAGCTGATAAAATAACTGGCAGAGCCGAGGCCATAGCTTCTAAGACCACCATCCCAAAACTCTCAAATCGAGAAAGAAGAATAAAAAAATCAGCAGCTTTATAAAAATTTTCGATTTCCTCTGAGACTAAGCCTATGAAACCTACCTGATTGGCAATTCCTTTTGCCCTCAAAAAAGAGCCCATCGCTTCGTGATCTCCTCTCCCAACGACCAGAAGATTGATTATCAGCCCTCTTTTTTTTGCTTCAGCTATACCAAGACAGATTTGAGGCAATCCTTTAAGTTTCCAGTTATTTCCAACAAATAGCCCAAGAAGATGCGACTGGTGCCATCCAAATCTATTCAATATTTTCTCTCTCTGTTCAGTTCTATCCCTATCCTGACAAAACCGATCGAACTCCACTCCGGGGCTTACAACTTGCACCTTTGAGAGAAGATCAGAATAATACTGAGCAAATGCAGTTTTGGCACGCTGAGAATTAGGTAAAATCCAAGAAAGGCTCTTAGAATAGAGTGTTTTTTTTTCAAGCCATTGAATCAAATGGTTATAGGGAGAAAGCGTATTTTTTTTCTGAATTTCTTTTACCCAGAATAAATGGGGAACTCCAAAAGTAAGGACATCACAGTTAGCGACCAAATCATGGCAATGAACAAGGTCGTATTTTCCATTCTGAACCATTTGATGCGCATTCCAACAGAAAGACAACCGAGTAGCACATCGACCGATTTTCAAAATAGGCACTTGATGACAAATAATCCTGGGATTAGTTTCTTTCCATCGAGCAGCAAAAAGATTTACTTCAATAAAAGGAAGGCGGCTGATTCGTTCTGTGACCTGCCATACAAATCGCTCGGCTCCTCCCTCATATCCATATTCCAATGTAACGATGGCTATTCGCAAGGGGTTCATCTTTACTTTATCTCTCATTAAGCTTCATACCCGTAGCAATAACCGTTCGCCCAAGCATTAAGTCGAGAGTATTGACAAGAGTGACATAGGGGAGGTTTTCTTTTTGAATAGTCCGGTACTTAGCTTGTTCTTTAAAAAAAGAAATGGCTCCAAAGAATTTAATCGGTAGATAAAAGAAAAAAAGAGCAATCATCGATGACCTTTGGTATTTATCTACGGAAATTTCTATCTTGGAAAACCCAGCTTCATGGAGGCCATGAACAAGATAGAAAAAGTGGACTGGGCTTATATGCCCATCAGTATCTTCCCTTTGGATACGATCGAATGGCAAAGGGCCAAAGAGGTTCCAAAAACCAAATGAAAAAAACCGCAGTCGTGATTTGAGATTCAACAAATTTGGTGTAGAAATCACTACTAATCCTTGTGGCTTTAAAACTCTATACATTTCTTGGAGAAGCTTTCGATAATTATTAAGATGTTCAACCACTTCGGTACAAGTGATGATATCAAAAGAATTATCAGAATAAGGCAAGGGATCTGTATTGAGATCTACAACCTCGACTTTTTGATTTTTTACTTCCATCCATTTCTCCGTGTAATCACAAGCAAATGTCGACAAATCCCATTTTTCTTTGACCAATCGTATTAACTCTCCTTTGCCACTCCCAATATCTAAAAGCTTTTTCTTTGAAGAGAGCTCTATCCTCTGCTCTATTTTCTTAAGTACAGAATGGTAAATTGAATATGTACTCATATTTCATTCTTTAAGAGCTTTTTAGAAACACTAATCAAACTGCTGCCTCCAAACATAACTGGGAATGACTCATTATCGTCCATACAATACTTCTTTCTTCTAGTAGCTGGTTGCAGTCTACCATAAAGCCAAATAAGGAGTCCTAAAGGCCAAAGAAAAAGGATCTGCCTCCATTTGATCTTGTCTTTTTCCAGAAAAAGCGGTTTTAACCCATTCCATTCAAGAATCTGTTTTATTTCTACCCAAGTCATAAGATTTTGGTGGTCAAAACCACTCCCTTTTGCTTCGAATTCATTTGGCGAAATGAACCGATAAAAACTTCCACGGAAGAGATAATTAAGTCTTTCTTCAAGATTGCAAATATTAGGAGTGGAAAGAATGAAATAGCCTCCCTGACGAAGCACCCGTGAAATTTCACGAATAAACTGAAATGGATTTTCAAGGTGCTCGATTCCCTCTAAAGAAACCGCAAGATCGAAAAATTCATCTTCAAACGGAATCGAATCGTTCAAATCAGCCTTTTTACGAATAACATAAGATTGGACTGACTCAGATTGTTCTAAATCGATATCCACTCCAAAAACCTGGTATCCATTCTGATATAAAATAACACTTAAGGCTCCTGGCCCCATTGGCACATCAAGTACTTTCGACCCTTTCGCCAGGTTTAAATTTCCAATCAACGAAATGACCGCTTGATGAATCTCTTCCCTTGCTCTTGGCTTTGGAAGCACCGGATTAGCCGACAGCGGATTATCCATAAACGCCTTATCTTAGCTCTATTAAAGCAGTTCTAAAACAACTAAAAATGATATTTTTACTTCTTTTGCACTGTTGTGTGACAGCTTCCCATGGACTCCTGAAAAGTCCAGTGGTTGACATAATCAAGTCGGTATTTGGGCAAGCTTTGAGGAAAAGTTTGTTGAAGATAGCCGATCATTTTTTCTCGAACCAAGCAGCGGAGATCCCAAAGTTTTGAAGAATTTTCGGCGCTCAAAAGAATCCGCACTTCCATGGCTTTGTCCGTTGCCTCAGTGACTTGGATAATCGCGACTTTTTGATCCCAGAGTGGACAGGAAGAAAGAATTTCTTGGAGTTGTTTTCGTAAGGCATCGACAGGAATGGAATAATCAACATAAATATACACTGTGCCCATGATTTCTGAGGAATGCCGAGTCCAATTCTCGAAGAAATTCGAAGTAAAATAGCTGATGGGAAGGATGAGCCTGCGATGATCCCATACGTGGACTACGACATAAGTAAGAGTAATTTCTTCAATGGTTCCCCAATATCCCTGGACTACGACAATATCCCCAAGCCGAATCGGTTGGGTGATCGCTAATTGAATGCCTGCAAAAATGTTCGAAAAAATGTGTTGGGCAGCAAATCCAACGACAATACCTATAACACCGGCTGATGCCAGCATACTTGTCCCTATATGTCTGACTTCGGGGAATAACATCAAAATGGAGGAAATGGCAAATAGAATGATTAAGAAATACAGAATTCTTTCAATGACTTTGACCTGGGTATAAACTTTTCTTTTTGTAAAATCATTCTCTGCTTTTTTCCACCTATGGATAATAAATTCTCCACCAATAGCAACTGACTCAAAAAAAAAGTACGCTAAAAGAACAATGAGTAAAATTTCAAAGATCTTGTTTAAGACTACTCTTATTTCTGAACGAAAAGGATAGATTTCAAAGACCCCCGATAGGCCAATAACAGGAATCACAATGTAGAGCATGCGAGCAAGCCGAGCAGCCAAGATATTTCTAAATTGTTCTCTATTGCTAAACTTCTGTTTGACTATTTCCAAATTGGTTTTAGCCAGACGGAACAAAAACCACCAGAAAGCAAAATACCAAAGGAAAGACAATCCCCAGAAAAGGCCGATAAAAGAAATGGTGACTGAAAAGCGTTCTTCTACATAGATGGTTGCGAAAATCGCCACCACAATGGAGAGCGTAAAAAGAATAGCTATCCAAAGAGGAAGCCATAAACTTTGAAGAAAGACTTTAAGATAACTAAGGGGTCTTTGAGATGGATCGACTGTAAGTTTTTTTTCTATCAAATGCCCTATTGGCCTACTTAGTAAATAGAAAAGAATGGTTGCCAACGTGACAAAGCCAAACTGACCCAACGGATAGAGCAGGGAAAAATCAAAACTAAACATTGGTTTTATTTCTCCTTTTTTTAGTTCTGGGGAAAACCAAAATAAAATTTGACCGATATTTTGAAAATGCCCGTGTCTTTTGAAGACATAGCATTAATCGCAATGAATGACAATAATCCAATTTTACCACCAGTATGCCCCCGGTCCCCAACCCCAAGCATGCAGATTGGCTTCTGGCTGATCATACCAGTTAGTGGAATTTTTCCCATAAGTCATCGGTTCTTTCCAGGGAGAGATCCGTTTTGTGCGTATAAGAGGAAACAATGATCCTTCTTCAGGGATGATTCCAGGAGCCCTACCTTCTACCATACCAGTTAAAGTAACTGCTGTTCCAACAGAAAAAAAAGTTGGATCGATTTCTTGAGGAACTTCGGCTATAAATCTACCTTCTGATGGGAAATCGACTGCTGGTTTGCCACTATCATCCAATGGAAGTTCTATAATTTCTAGGTAGGTTTTTTTGCCACTTTTCTTTAAGGCTGCCACCGTTCCCCCAAGGAAAACCTCTTTGCCTTTATATCTTTTAGGTCGTGCAGTGAGATTTAAGAAAGAAGGCTGCTTTTTCAAACGTTCCATTTTGATGTTTGTAAAAGGGGCACAGCCTGAAAAGAAACAGACAAAACCGCTAAAAATAAGTAAGAAAAAGACTTTGATATTTTTATACAAACAAAATTCTAGCTTTAGAAGAAACTATATTTCTAGAGAAAAAAAATTCAATCTATGAATATAATATTTTTTGTTTAATCTTTTTTATTATAGAAAATAAGAAAGAACTCTTCTTAAAACTATATGTGGCTTGTAAAACTATCCCTAAAGAAGCCTTATACCATTGGGGTCCTGGTCATCCTTATTTTTTTTCTTGGTTTTTTTACAATAAAAACGACTCCTACCGATATATTCCCTGAAATTAATATTCCTGTTGTTGTAGTCACTTGGCAATATCTGGGACTAGTCCCTACCGACATGACTAATTATATCACCACATTCAGTGATTATCAGATTGCCAATTTTGTTGATGGGGTTAAACGAATTGATTCCAATGTTTATTTCGGATTTTCTGTTAGTAAAATCTACTTTCAGCCCTATGTCGACATATCCATGGCGGTAGCAGAAATTACAGCGGTCCTCCAGCCCATTATAAAAAGAATGCCTCCGGGTACGACTCCCCCTCTTATTTTTCGGTTCAATGCCTCATCGGTTCCCGTGCTTCAAATTGCTGTTTCTAGCTCTTCTCTTTCCGAACCAGCTCTTTATGATTACACTATTTGGCAACTTCGTAGGGATCTCTTGTCTGTAAGAGGAACGATGTTTCCTCCTCCATGGGGAGGGGTTGTCCGATGGATGACAGTGGACTTAGATACCAATCAGCTTATTGCTAGAGGTGTCTCCGCTCAAGATGCTTTAGATGCTTTGGTCGGACAAGTTCTTAATTATCCTTCAGGGGATGTAAAAATTGGGGATAGGGATTATTTTGTCACTTTAAACAACGTCCCCAAAAACCTTTTTGAGATTAATGACTTTCCAATCAAACGTGTTTATGATCCCAATTTTGCGTATGTTCGCAGAAATATCAATGATCGGGTAATCTATTTCCGAGATGTAGGTAGAGTGCATGATGGCGGGGTCCCTCAAGTAAACCTTGTCAGATTAAATGGTGTCCATGGGATCCTAATGACTACGTTAAAAACCATGGGGGCTTCAACCATTCAAATTGTTGATCAAATAAAATCCCTTCTCCCAGAAATCCGCAAAGCAAATCCTGATAAGAAAATTCAGGAACTATTCGACCAATCCATCTTCGTGCGTGCTGCAATTAAAGGATTGGTCTTTGAAGCAATCTCAGCCGCTTTGCTTACTGGATTAATGATATTACTTTTCCTCCGCAGTCCGCGAAGTACTTTTATTGTGCTGACTTCAATCCCACTCTGTATTTTGACCTCTCTTTTTTTACTGAAGTTATTTGGCCATACATTGAATCTAATGACGCTTGGAGGCTTGGCATTAGCCGTGGGCATCCTTGTAGATGATGCGACAGTTGCTGTTGAAAATATTCACAGAAACATGGAATTAGGAAAACCTCCTATACAATCGATTATGGATGGCTCCCAACAGATAGCATTTCCTGCATTAGTAGCCACCTTATCTATCTCTATTGTATTTACCTCAGTAATCTTTTTGCAAGGTCCTCCTCGCTTCCTTTTCATTCCCATGGCCTTATCAGTTGTCTTCGCCCTTCTTTTTTCCTACGTGCTTTCACGATCTTTGGTGACAACTATGATTTTTTTGCTGGAAACCAAACCTCACGAAGAAAGTAGGATCGATCGGTTTTTTTATTTTTTTTATAAAATACAAGATTCTTTTTATAAAAACTTTGAAAGAATCCGAGACACCTATACAAGCCTCCTTAGGACCGTCTTGACCAACAGAAAGAAATTTTACATTGGGCTTTCTTTTTTCATTACTGCAAGTTTACTGACTTTTCCTTTTATAGGTCGAGATTTCTTCCCAACGGTAGATGCTGGAATCATGCGCCTCCACGTTTACACTCCAACAGGAACTCGGCTTGAAAAAACTGAAGAATACTTTTCGAAGATAGAAGCAACTATAAAAAAAATTATTCCACCCACCGAATTAGAAACCATGGTCGACAATATAGGATTGCCTATTTATTTCATGGCGACTCTTGCCATGTCTGACTCAATGAATCAGGGTGCTTTCGATGGTGAAATTATGATTAATCTAAAAGAAAAACACAAGCCTACATTATCCTATATAAAAAAACTCAGAAAAACCCTAAGAAAGGAATTTCCTGATTGTGTTTTCTTTTTCCAGCCAGCGGATATGGTGAATCAAGTTCTCAATTTTGGGACTCCTGCTCCTATCGACATTCAGGTGATTGGCACCGATGAAAAGATTACTTCCCAATTTGCCTTAGACTCTCTTTCTATAATAAGAAAAATTCCAGGCATTGTTGATGCCCACATCCATCAACGGTTCGACTATCCAACTCTTCATCTTGAAGTAGATAAAGTAAGAGCTGTAGAAATGGGGCTATTCCAAATCCATATTGCAAATAATGTGCTAAACCAATTGTCTAGCAGCTACATGGTCAAACCTACTTACTGGCCGGATCCCAAAACAACAATAAATTATCCTCTCCTTGCCTTTAGTCCGCAATTAAAATTCAACTCCGTCAATGACTTGTTAAACATTCCCCTAACCTCCATTACAACGCCGTTTTTAGTGGGTAGTTCACCTCCTGTTGAATCAACGCAAAGCCTTCTTGGCAATGTTTTGAATCCAGAGCTCTTAGCAAACGTTGCTAGCCTCTCACACACAAAAGAACCTGCAATGATAAGCCATTCCACAATGAAACCCGTTTTTGATATCCTATGCAATGTTCAAGACAGAGATTTAGGATCAGTGACTGCGGCCATTGAAAAAAAGCTTGAACCGTTAAGAAAAAAGTTACCTCCTCTCTATCGGATTACCGTTACCGGACAGGTTACAAGCATGAATAGCGCTTTCCAACAATTAGGATTTGGGATAGTTTTTGCCATCCTATTGGTTTACCTTTTGATGGTGATCAACTTCCAATCATGGCGCGAACCCTTCATTATCCTGACAGGATTCCCTATTGGAGCTTGTGGAGTTTTATGGATGCTTTTTATTACTCGGACAACTTTTAATGTACCTTCGCTTATGGGCATTCTAATGGCTATAGGTGTTACAACATCTAACAGCATTCTTTTAATCACCTTTGCAAACCAAAGGGTTAAAGAAGGATTAAGTCCATTGGAAGCTTCAATTGAAGCTGGAGCCATTCGATTTAGGCCCATTTTGATGACCGCTTCAGCGATGATTATTGGCATGCTACCAATGTCTCTGGGTTTGACTGAAGGTGGTGAACAATATGCACCTTTAGGTAAAGCCGTTATTGGTGGACTGCTTTTAGGAACAGTTGGCAGTCTTTTCTTCGTTCCTTCCATGTTCACAACGATTCGGCAAACAACAATAAAAAATTAGTTCCATGAATATCATTAAGGGGGGGAAAAATCTAAGAACCAACGATAATGAGACTGTTCCAATTGAAAATAAGAAGAAAAGTAATTTTTTCTTTTCGGCTGCCTCCTTTTTCAAAGAAAAAAGTGTTAAGGTTCTCAAAACAAAGAAAAAACCTCTCTTTATTTTAGGAGGGTTGTTTTTTTTATTCCTTATCATTTCCCTCGTTCAAAGAATCTTAAACTGGTTTGAAATCCAATCCGCTTTACATGAATCTGAGCTCATCTATGTGCAAGTCATCCAACCAGAAAAAACAGAACCTTTTATTTCTTTGACATTACCAGGTACTACCCAAGGCTTTTATGAAACTCCTATTTGGGCAAGGGTCAACGGTTACATTAAAAAATGGTATGTGGACATAGGAGACAGAGTAAAAACTGGACAACTCCTTTGTGAAATAGATGCTCCTGAAGTAGATAGAGAAGTTGAACATGCGCGGGCCAAGGCTGAAATCGCAAGAATTAGTTATGAAAGATGGAAAAATCTTGCAAGCACTAGGGCTGTATCTGCTCAGGAATATGATGTACAGAGAACCGGATATGAAGCGGCCCTTGCTGAGCTTGACAAACTTTTACAATGGCAGAGTTTTGAAAAGGTTACAGCCCCATTCGATGGAGTGATTACTGCCAGGAATATTGACATTGGAACGCTGGTTGCAGGGCAAAACGAAGCGGTGCAAGGTGCACAAAAACAATTATATCGAATCGCTCAAATTGATGTTTTAAGAATATATATTGCTGTTCCACAAACATATTCTTTTTTTATAACTGTAGGAATGGCTGCAGAAGTTATTGTTCCTGAACAAGCAGGGAAAATCTATTCAGGAAAAGTTGTAAGAACTTCTTATGGCCTAGAAACAGCTTCACGAACTCTTCTTGCCGAAGTTGATGTAGAAAACCCGGATATGAAATTATTGCCAGGGCTATATGTAATTGTTTCTATCAAGGTCCCAAGCGTTGCTCCATGGACTATTCCTGTTAACTCATTGTTTATTAAGGATGGACAACCATACGTGTCGATCGTTGATGAATTCAATGTTTGTCATTTGAAAAAAGTAGAAGTTGGGAATAACGACGGATATAAAGCTGAAATTTTGAAAGGAGTCGGGCCTAATGACCGAATAGTTTTAAATCCACCCGATGAAGCAAAAGTTGAAGGGACTAAGGTCGTAGTCGTTAGCTCAAAATAAAACAATTCTTCTTTTTTTCTTTGGAAGAATTATTTAGTATATTTTCGGAGAGGAGCTTCATAAAAATTAAAGTATCCTAAGGCAATTAAATTTTTTTTAAGAAGGCATGCAAAAGACCCTTCTCCAACTTTACTTAGAACATAATGAGAAAGTAGCTCATAAGTGGAGTTCTTATCTTAAATTTTATGATACCATTTTTTTTAACTATAAGCAGTTGCCAATTAACATACTGGAAATTGGAGTACAAAATGGGGGTTCTCTTGAAATTTGGACTAAATATTTTGAAAATGCGATCAGAATTGTAGGCTGCGATATCAACCCTGATTGCAAGAACTTACGTTTTTCCGATCCCCGAATCCGGATTGTCATTGGTGATTCTACCGAAGAAATGACAAAAAATAGAATTCTCGAGCAAGCTTCCCCTTATCATTTCGTCATTGATGATGGTTCTCATAAAACTTCTGATATCATTAAAAATTTTGCACTGTATTTTCCACAGCTTGCACCCAATGGACTTTATTTAATTGAAGACTTGCACTGTAGCTATTGGCAAGAATTTGAAGGAGGTCTATTTTATCCTTACGCTTCTATTGGTTTTTTTAAAAAGCTTATCGATATTATCAATTATCAACATTGGAATGTCAAAATAACAAGAAACGTGTTACTGAAAGGCTTTGAAAAGCTCTATGACATTCGACTTGAAAATGAGACACTCGGTCAGATTCATAAGATCGAATTTGTCAATTCTCTTTGCGTCATCACCAAAGCTAATGAGCATGAAAACGAGCTTGGAGAACCCGTTGTGGCTGGAATTGAAGCTACAGTGATTCCTGAAGTGAAGGCTTTAGGTGGAGTGGTCTCCTTTCCAGATCAAAAAGAAAATTTTTGGTCCAATGAACCCAATGAAGAACTCATAGAAGAAAAATTGGCACAAAAGCTAGTGGAAAAAGAAAAAGAAATCGAAAGAATCAAAAATTCATTGAGTTGGAAAATAACAAAGCCTATTCGGTTGCTTTAAAAGCTTTTCGGCAACTCGATGAAAGAAGATCAATAAGTATTATAATGGATAATATCAAATTTGGATCGAATATGATAAATGGTGATAATCTGTGAGGAACTTGCTACAGGTCCTCCATAACCCATGCCAAAGCCTGGGTACATCATGGGTCCCCAAAATGGATCCCCAAAGCCGAATGGATAGCCAAACATCCCATAACCAAACCCACCTCCCATAGAATCATAATAGGTTTCTCGTCTTTTCTCCGTCAAAACCTTCGAATAAACTCGAATGACCCCATCAGCATGTTTGTCTCTAGCCTTATCTACGGCTTTTTTTATAGCCTCCCATTTTTCCTTTTTCACTTTTGTCCAGTCATCCGTCGTTCTTTCGTCCTGCAGCACACCCTTAATCCAATACCGCATAGCAGGACTACCACTCAGCCACACATCTACTTTCTTTAACCTTATTACTCTTCCTCCTGAGCCTTTTTTCATTTCTGGAGGAACAATAGGGAGGTATTCGGTGGAAGCTTGTGCCGAGTAGAAAGAAACAAAAAGCAGAAGAATGAGAACATATTTGGTTATGCCAAAAAAAATTTTCATAAGTCAATCGGTTCCATGGTGCATTATCAAAGAAAATCAAACTATTGAAACCGACTTGCAAAGAAAAAGTTCCTAAGGAATAAAGAAGAAAATTGTTTAGAAGAAAATTTTTAATAAAGCCTCGTTTAAAAAATTTTTGAATCTCCCCTATCCATTGATTTCTTTCGATTGGAAGAGAAGCAAATGTTAGATTAATTTTTCTATAAAGACCATGGATCTACCTTTGCATACTTCCAATAATGCCCCTTCCATAGAAGCCTATTATTCTTCGATGGCCGCTTATTGGAATCCTGTCTGTCCTTCTGCTTTATTAGGTGAAAATCCCTTGGGAAGAGAATTACTAGGCAGACGTATTGTGCTAGCTCGACTAAATGGAAAAGTTGCTGTCTTCGATGACTTATGCCGTCATTTAGGGGCAGCACTTTCCTTGGGAAGAATAGAAGAGAGTCGATTCTTAAGATGTCCCTATCATGGCTGGTTGTATAATGAGGAAGGTCGCTGTGTAGATATTCCCTCTAGAGGTGGGGCTCCAATTCCTAAAGCCGCTTGCCTCAATAGATATCCAGCCAAAGAATTTCTAGAAATGATCTGGGTCTGTCTTATGCCCAGGGCTAAATATGAGCTGCCCCATTTTCCTGAGTTCGAAGATAGCTTCTTTTATCAACTCGATAACGGTAAATGGAAAGAATGCCTTTGGAAAGCTAGTCCACAGCGCATTATTTTAGGCCAACTTGATGATACCCATTTTGCATGGGTTCATCCTACTACTATTGGCCATCCAGCACAAACGGAGTCTCCCGATCACAAGGTTATAAAGGAAAAGGGGTATATTCTCTCTACCTTCAGCGTTTCTCAAAGAAAAAAAGCTCCATCTTCAGGATTCAGCTCAGCTTTGAGTGCAAAAGAAGAGGAATTAAGCACTGTTCATTATACTATTTCTGCTGGGCCTAACTGGATTCATTTACGCAAAGATAACGGGAAAGGAGAAATTTGGGCTTTAATCCAACTCCTATCTCCCATCGCCTATAATAAAAGCCTTATGTTTTGGAAAATTGCTCGCAATTACGATAAGGATTCTTCCCATGATCCTTTTTACGAAAAAATTCAATTACAGATCATGGAAGAAGACAAACGCGTCATTGAAAGCCAAAGGCCTTGGCTACTCCCTCCTATTTCTTCCAGCTTATCTCTTTATCTTCGTCCCAGCGATCTCCCCCTCATTGAATATCATAAATGGATGGAAGAAGAAAAAGTGCATCCATTTTAAACGAAAAAAAATGGTCTGAAACTATAACACCTAAGAAGATCAATGGCTGATAGAAACTAAGATGGCACCATTTTTAGGGGAAGACAACTCTCTATCTCTAGGTAAAGGCATAGATCTCTTATAATTTCTTTGTACTTCCCGAAGCGGAGCTAATGTCTTTTCAAGATCCTCAAGTAGCTGTGCTGAATTTTCATCATTTCTCTTTCTTCATCCAAAAGAAAGGTTTCGAGTCTAGAAAAATCCCTCCAGAGAGTATCCTGCCAATTGTCAAACGCCGCCATTTCCTCTTCAAGCTTCCTTAATACCTCTTGAGCCTGAGGATCAGTAGGCTTCAATGCTTTTCCATTGACAATTACTAGAATCTTTTGCTTCTGGCAATCACAATGAGTGCTTTGGGCAATTAGAGAGAAAGGAAATAAAAACAACAAGAGGAAAACCAAAACTTGTGCACCTTTCATTGGACTCTCTCCTCTTTTCTTTAAGAGAAACTGTATTCGTTTTTCATGGATTTTCAAAAACTGAATCAGGAAAAATGTTGGGAAATATTCAAGCCTTCCAATTGATCAAATACCGATTGATACCAGTTTTTGATCCTTTGTCTTAATAGAAGAGGGATTGATTTATCCTCTATAGCAGCAGAAGGCCTTAAAGCAGTTTTTACCAATTGCTGCATCGCTTCCTGCAAAAGTGAAGAGATTTTAATTTCATAGGGAAAGAAGCTTTTTCTAAATAACTGCCCCGCTTTAGAGTCATAATAATCACTAAAATTTTGAATTTTTGAATGCATCATGTTTTTTGCAATTAAATACTTACAACTATCTTTAAGCACGGCCGACCAATCAAAAATGCCTCCTGTTGAACTCGGATAAGGAGTAATTGAACCGACTGCAATCACCTCCACTTTGAGTTCAACAAGAACTTCAGGAGTGATTACTTCTTTCCACCACTGCTTGATTTCTGTCCCACTATTAGCTGGCAAGTCGATAATAGTATATTCATTTTCTGCAGCTGTCTCCATCACCCAATCACATTCTCTGGGGCTTCGGATATCAAGCTTCAGGCAATCGTTAAACCAGTGGCTAATGCCTCCTGCTTTCCCTGAATTTTCAAGATCTGCTTCAATCACCTGCACACGTTTTCCCTTGAGCATCAACCAATCAGCAATGAGCAGCATTGCAGTGGTTTTACCTGTTCCACCTTTCGAACCCATTGACATGAAAAGATAACTTTTAAGCATAATGACTGACCACCACTGGAATCTAGCTTCTTTCCTTCGGTCAACGTAGAAAAATTACAAGAACCTATTCCCCCCTAAGGATCGTCTACTTGAAGCCTTATGAAAGAGATTGGCTCATAGCTCCAAAATAATGGCTCCTTCATCTATTTCCTAATTCTTATTAAGAATCATTAAAGAGGACCTTTTCGCTTCCCTACTTTCTTATTCTCCTCTCCTCCAATACAAGCTTTTAGTTTTGGCCTGATTTAAAGGCCACGCAATGCTTATCTAGTGCTAAGGCAGCCAGCGACTTCTTCTCTCTTAAGCCGAAATGCTATACTGGCAACAGTCTGCATAAATTACAGGTATTTTCCACTTTGTTACAAAGGCAGGCCCTTTAGCTACTCCACTACTTTATAAAAAAGAAACAAATGAAGTCAACAGCCTAGGAAAAATTTAACATTTGTAACAAACCTTTTACAATATGTTCTCTACTAAAGGGATAACTGAATAATTGTATAGTATATACCTGTTACTTTTGAGAACAATTATCTTCAAAATCACTTATAGCCTTAAGAATATTTTTTTTGAGAGAAATGGGTGGCGTTATTTTTTCAATGAATTTCTTAACAATTTGATCTAAGGGGTCTTGCTTTTCAGGATGAAAAAACAATTTCTTTGGATGAACAGGCACACAACTTCTTTCTATCCTTTGGATTTTCTCTTTTTTCCTTTCCTTAAAACCAATCTTTTTCAAATGGAATTCCTTATTAAGCTGAAACGTTTTTGGTATTTTGAACTTTTCTTTTTTTCTTTTCAAGGATTAAATCTCTAAGCAGTTTTTTCCCACGGAATATTCTGGACATAACGGTGCCAAGAGGAACATTTAATATTGCCGCAATATCCAGATACGAAAGTTCATCCATGTAATACAACCAAAGGGCAACCCTATAAGGTTCGTCAATTTTCATAAGACATTCCTTAACAAATTGACTATCTAGGGCTATTTCGCCTTTGTGTTCGACCACAAGAAAATTTTCCATCTCTTCCATCTCCATATACTGGTAGCGTTCTTCCCTTTTTTTCGATCGAAGAAACAGTCTATAAAGAGTTGTAAAAAGCCAGTGCTTGATTCTTGAATCCTCTTTAATTCTATTTTTGTTGGTATAAAGCAAAACAAAAGCCTGTTGAGTAAGATCACATGCTTTATCTACCTGCCTGCATAGAGATAAGGCAAACCGATAAACGTCTACATAATGTGCTTCTACATATTCTTTAAATTCTTTTTTAATCATACATACCACCCGTTTTTCTTTTCTATTAGATAGTTGACCACAAGGTTTAATGGATGAACTAGATAGCTACTAGGTTTTACCATTCAATTGAAGAAGAGCCTATGGGTTTTATAAAAGACCGAACCCCTCTTCTTTGTGCTACAACCAATGGAATGCACTACAATGAAGCGCTATTTTTTATGCATTCTCTCTAGCACTCTTCTTTTGTTAAAAGAGGCTTAGGGGGTGGATTAATAGGTGAATAAGAAAGAATTATTGGATTTTCTTTGATTTGATAAAGAGTTTGTAGAAGCAAATTGTTTCTTTCAACAATAATAGACAAAGAAGGAGTAATCATGGGAGGAGCCTTTTTCAAAGACTTAGACCATGCCATTTTTTTTGCTTCCTTGAATTGTTCTTTTGAGACTTTTTTACAAATAGAACAAGGATGTTTCCCATCAAAAGTCATTGCCACCCCATGCTCAACCCCATAGCTGGAAGCATATTGAGAGATCATTTTCCCATAAACAAAAAAAAGAATAATAATCCAATGGGTACCAACAATACCGAACAAAGCGATAAGGGATAGAAGAGAGCCAATTTTTTTCACTTCTTTGCTTGGATCTTCGATTTTTTTATTTTTCAAGTCAAGGCTATATTTTTCAAATTCTAACTTAAAATGACATTCTATTATTTTCTATTCTAAGCTTGATTAAACTCTCCAAGGAGAGAGGGAGCTTTTTAAAATTGCTTTTCTCTTTTTGCCTCTGTTTATTCCTTAAATTCCTTATAACCGTAAATTTCTCTTTCTTTTATCTAGAGGATTTTCCCAGTAACATAGATACATGACAAAACCAATAAAAAGCCAGCCTACGAATGCCATAAGGACAATCTTGTTCAAATGAACAATTAAAAAGAAGCAACTGACAATGGAAAGAATGCCAGTCCATGGCATACCAGGGGCTCTGAAAGGAGCTACCAGCTCGGGGTATTTCTTTCTCATTACCAAAACAGATACCGAGACCATTATAAATGCTGTGAGAGCTCCAACATTAGTAAGTTCGGCAACAGTCTGAATTGGCGTAAAACCAGAAAGTAAAGCCATAATAAAACCTGAACCAAGTATAATTCGGTAAGGAGTATTGAACTTAGGATGAAGTTTTTCTAGAAATGAAGGCAAAAACCGATCACGAGACATGGCAAAAAAAATCCTGCTCTGGCCATACATATTAACAAGAAGAGCTGAAGTGATACCACCTAAGGCTCCAACGCTGACAATAGATGCTGCCAGATGCTCTCCTACCTGCATTAAAGCAAAAGCGACTGGATCTTTTACATCAAGCATCTTATAAGAAACAATACCAGTAAGCAATAGACCCACGAGGATATAAAGGAAAGTGCAAAATATAAGAGAACCAATAATCCCTATTGGCAAGGCTTTCCCAGGGTTTTTAGCTTCCTCTGCTGCCGTTGAGACCGCATCAAACCCAAGATAAGCAAAAAAAATAAATGCAGCTCCTCCCATCACTCCTTTCCATCCAAAAGGCATAAAAGGGGTCCAATTAGCAGGATCAATATGTCTAGAGGCAATAAAGATAAACAAAAGAATAACTAATAGTTTTAAACCTACAATAAAATGATTAAACCAAGCACTTTCTTTTGCTCCCTTCGAAAGTAAAAGGGACATCAAAAAGACAATTCCCATTGCTGGAACATTCATTATCCCTCCTTCCGATGGAGCATGAGCAAATTTGGATGGGAAAAGGATTCCGAGGGCATGGAGTAGATCCACCATATACGCCGACCATCCAATAGAAACGACTGCACCTGTCAAAAGATAGGCCAAAATTAAACACCACCCTGTAATCCATCCAGCAAACCGTCCGATCATCTTGTAGGCATAGGTATAAGCGCTACCAGCTGAATGAATGACAGAAGAAAATTCAGCATACGAGAATGCAGTAAAAAGACATACAATGCCTGCAAAGACAAAAGAAATGCTTAATGCTGGGCCTGCTTCCCTTGCTGCTGCAACTCCTGTCAATACAAATATTCCTGATCCAATGATCGCTCCAACTCCGAGCAAAAAAAGATCAAAGGCACTCAGCGATTTTACTAGCTTCTGTTTCTCCGCAGGTTTCAAAAGATCCATCGTTAACTTCTATTTATTTCTTTGCCATTAGCCCAAAAAAAATGTTCATTAGCAATTGATCAAATTTCAAAAGTCCTATTCTATCCCTTTAACCTTTTAAAGGATATAGTAATTGTATAAAATTATAGATTTTTTTCCCCTATGTCCGATGAAGTTGTCATCAGGAAAGCAACAGATGAGGATTGTTTAAAACTCTATTTTCTTTTTAAATCCGTTGTTGAAGAACAAACTGCTTATCCTTTTTCTCTTCCTTTTTCCTATGCCGATTTCCTTAATTTTTGGAATGTTCCTCCACCAGCTTGGAGATATTGTTCCTGCCTTAACGGTACAATTGTCGGCGGTTATCTACTTAAACCAAACTTTATTGGACTTGGGAATCACATTGCCAATGCTTCCTTTTTTGTTGCCAAACCTTACCGTAAACAGGGCATTGGGGAAGCCATGGGGAAGCATGCAATAGAAAATGCAAGAAAACAAAACTTTCTAGCTATACAATTTAATTATGTTGTCAGTACCAATTATCCAGCAATCAATCTATGGTTAAAACTGGGGTTTAAAATTGTAGGGACAATTCCAAAAGCTTTCCGCCATCCTCTCTATGGATGTGTCGATGTGTATGTGATGTTTAGAGAGCTTATTTAAAAAAAATTACTTTGAGAAAGGATTGTTTATAGAGGCAGTTTCAGTCGTTTTCTTTGTTTCCTTTTCCTCAGAAACTTCCGACTTAAATGGTTGTTTCTGGATATTTTTCCATACAATTTTCCACACTTGTTGCAATATATAATAAAATAGACCCATTCGGGTAACCTTGGAGAGCATCCATCGCAGAAGATAAAGCACAATCCCAGTCACTATTCCAATGAGGAGGCTTATAAAAAGCGTATTTTCTTTTGAAAGATTATCGCTTACTTTTTGTAAAGAATCCAGGAATCGTATCCTAGCTTCATTCCGCCTTACTTCAACATTCTGTTTGCTATTTTTTTTATCATCCATAGGAAAAATCCCGAAAGCACAACCATAAACGATGCGCAGAGGAATGCACCTCCTATCTTCCCAATCCCTGCACTAAAAAGAAGATAAAGTCCCCATATACTATAAAGAAAACCAATAAAAAGGGAAAGAACGGAAAAGGTAAGAAGGATTAGACTTAAAAGAAGGAGAAAAATTAAGGACCAAGCCCTGTACCGAAGATAGTCTATTTCTGCTTCCAAAAACTCTATCAGTCGAACAACAAGTTCGCCTATTCCCCAAAAAGGCTCTTTTTTCCCTGTAGTTTCATCTGTTTTCTTTTCCATCAATACTTTAATGAATTGCCTATTGAAATAGATACCAAGAAAAAAATGAAACTAAAAGCCCCTTTTTTTTAAATAAATTTTGCAAACTCTCTCTGCCGTTCCCTTAGAGACCAATGCAAAGGGGCTCATTACTCAACAAATCCGTTGGTGATCAAGTCCTCTCCAAGAGTCTAACTTTTTCAACAGAAGAGGTTGGTGTTAAGACACCCCTGCAAAGTCAACTTCATCAGAGCTTGTTGAGGAACAAACCGGCTGTCGAGGGTAGTGTTCGAGAATCGGCAACCTGAACATTTAAGAGGCTCAGCGGATTTTTTTTCTAAAAGCCCATATAAAAAAAGAAAGATAAGTATTGCTTCTGTCAAAACTAAACCGAGATATGTCCAAGCTTCTCAAAATGATAAAGAGGCCGTGTCGATCTATCTTCATAAGATGTTTTTGGAAAAAGGATGGGAGAAGGGGAACAATTTTTTGGGGTTCTGAAATGTCCTTCTTGGCTTTATAGCAATTAAGGAGTAATTTACTGGGGCATTGCCTGTCCTTGGGAGGGGTACTGTCGAACTGGCTGACTTATCAGCCAATACGTTTGGAGTTCATGTATCATATCGGTCCATAAAGGAGAAATGTGAGACAAAACATCAATTTCGCCGAAAGAATTCCTTGGAAAGTCTTGGCTCATGTCAAAATGGCCACAGAAACCACTAATAGACCTACCTTCTGGTGTTTTAGTTAGAACGTTCACCGACGTTCTCCATTGGACTGCCACTCCACAGGGATAAACCCGACTTGGGACCATCGTAAGTACAGTAATCTTAACAAATGGCCTTTGCTCCAATCTTTCAGCAAACAACTGCTTATCCCTTTCAGTAACCTGACAAATCAGTTCTTTTTTCCCACAAGAGACCAAACAGACACCAAAGAATCCTAACAAAAGAATCTCAAAAAATTTTCCTACATTTTTGCCCATTTTATACGCTTTTTATACAAAAAGCAATTGATTCCAAAGTCATCATAGATAGCAAGGAGATTTGTAGAAGAATGTTGCTTTCTTTTTTCATAACTTGAGGGAAAATTTTTGTCGAATTAAGGTGTTGTTGTTGATAAATTACTGATCAAAAAAGTCGGCATTCATGGCTTCTAAAACACTAAGTAGAAAAACAGCAATCGTCACCGGAGCTTCGAGTGGTATTGGATATGCAACAGCTCTTGCCCTGGCCAGTGCAGGAGCTAATCTTGTTGTGGGAGCACGCAGAATGGAAAGGTTAAACAGCCTCGTAGAGAAAATCGAAGCGATGGGAGCATCAGCTTTAGCAATACGAACCAATGTCAGGGAACTGAGCGATGTGGACAGCTTAGTTTTGGGGGCAAAAAAGAAGTTTGGTGGTGTCGACATATTTGTCAATAGTGCAGGAATCATGCCCCTTTCCTTGTTAAGAAAAATGAGAGTAGCCGAATGGTTGAATATGATTGATATAAATTTTAAAGGGGCTGTTCATGTGGTATCAGCCATATTACCGACCTTTCTAGAGCAAAAATATGGCCATTTGGTTTTTGTCTCCTCTATTGCTTCTAAAAAAATCATCCCTGGTTCAGCGATATATTCAGCTTGTTCGTCAGCTATAAGAACTCTTGCTGAAGGAATAAGAATGGAACTATCTCCATTTGATCAAATCAAAATCACCCTTGTCGAAACTGGCTATGTTCAAACCGAGCTTTTTGATTCCATCGAAGATGAAGAGATTAAACGTTCCATTATCGCTGAATTAGCTACAATCTCTCCACTAAAAGCGGAGGAAGTTGCTTCGGCCATACTTTATGCTCTTTGCCAACCTCCTCATGTTGACATAAATGAAATTGTGGTGAGGCCAACGATGCAAGCTGTATAAATAAGCAGTAAAATAACCGTTCCCTCAGACTTACTCGCTTCTGCTCACAGAGGAACAAAGCTAACTTCCTGCTTCACAGAGGACAGTTTTTCCCATCGTCATGCGACGGCGGCCAGAGCTTTTTTCTCCACCGGCTTCACATTTGGCGCAACTCGTCATAAGGCCGTTTAGGACGGCCAAACCATGCGTCAGGATATTCCTTGCCGCATTCACCTCCCGGTCGTG
>NZ_LXQB01000013.1 GCF_004421185.1 Methylacidiphilum sp. Yel
GATGAGAGTGTCAGGGTCTATCAAAACCTCAACACCCTCATCGGAGAGCTTGCCCTGGCTAAATCTGGTCAGTTATCTCCAGGAATCCCCTGCCTTTAGGCATGGGGAGGATGTCAATTGCGCGTGTATACGAAACTGAAGAGAAGAATTTTGCCTACTCCCACTAATCAATGATCTTCTGCCCTTATATTTATTGCAGAACATTTCATAATTTGTCGCAGGATATAGAGCATTCTTGTTAGTTTTCTTCCCATCAAAAATGAACATAGCGGATGGCTCCAAGTACATAAGCTTCCATCATATATAAGCCTCCATAATATGATACAGGTAATATGCTTTATTTTCATTGTGCCTCCAATCCAGCGGTTTTGTGCTTGCATTGAATAAACTGGATTCCTAAGCCAAATAAGCAGATTAACTTGTCATTGTTTTCATCAAACACAACAAACCAAAGCCTTTTGCCATATCCAGCAGAAAAACTCTAGGGAGACAGGTGTAATAAAAAAATAGCTCCTGCTTAAATTCCGAATTCACAACAACGAACTTCAGACGATTGCTGCTCCTCAGGGCTATTTCCATTCGATGGGGACATTTCAGAAAATGTACGCAACTTCCAGAAGTCAACCCCAAAGCCTGGACGGTGGACTTCAACATGAAGAATGAAAAGGATTGAGAAAGTGGTATTAGTAGAAAAGAGTACAGCAAAAACAATAAAACTCCACTTAAGATTACTCCATGAGGTTTGATGTTAAAGAGGAACTGTCAAATTTGATCTTTTGAAATCTGGCTCCGGAGGTAGGATTCGAACCTACGACCAAACGGTTAACAGCCGTCCGCTCTACCACTGAGCTACTCCGGAATTTCTCTTTTTTATTCTGCTTTCTTTTCTAATTTAGTAGACTTATGTCTAAATTTAAAATAGATCGGAAGCAAAAAAAATGTCTTATTTTTCAAACGCAATCAAGGATTTTCTGTTATAACTGCTTTCTTTGTTACTATATACTATTAGAAAGGAGCATCATTTTTTGGACAGCTATCATCTTTTCTTTCGCCAATTTTTTTAATGGGTTTTTCATTAAATTAGTAAATAGAGAGAATTGCAATTTTAAATTAAAAGATTTTTTCTTGGTCTGTGAAAAAAGAAAGGCTTGATCAGTTACTAGTGCGCAAGGGGATGGTTTCTTCCAGAGAAGAGGCCCAAAGGCTCATTCTTGCAGGGCAAGTTTTGGTCTTGGATAAACCTGGAGCTATACTGAAGCCAAGTAAGCTTCTTGATCCCAACCAACCTTTAGAAATCTCCCAAAGGCAAAAGTACGTAAGTAGAGGTGGTTACAAACTGGAAGCCATTTTCCAAGCATCTCATTTGAATGTAGAAGGGAAAGTGTGCTTGGATGTTGGTTCTTCTACAGGAGGATTCACTGATTGCTTGCTTCAGCATGGAGCACAAACTGTGTATTGTATTGATGTAGGGAAAGGGCTTTTACATTGGAAAATAAGGTCTGATCCTAGAGTAAAAATTATGGAAGGGATAAATGCGCGGTATTTGAAAAGGGAAGATTTCGATCAACTTTTTGATGTGATCACGGTTGATGTCTCCTTTATTTCACTAAAATTGATTCTTCCCGCTCTTATCCCTTTGCTCAAAGCCGATGGATTTATTTGTGCTTTGATTAAGCCGCAATTTGAAGCAGGGAAAAAGGAGGTTGGGAAAAAAGGAGTCGTTAGAGACAAGAACGTTAGGAATCGAATCATCAAAGATCTCGAGTTTTGGCTTGCCACTACCTTTCCCATGAAAACGTCTATAATTATTCCTTCTCCAGTTTTAGGACAGGAAGGGAATCAAGAGTATTTGTGGCTAATGAAAAAAGAAAGTGGTTTTGCTTGATTGAAACGGTGATTGGCTGAGAAGGTTGTATTTATCTCTGGTGGATTAGTTTAAACAATATAGAGCTGATTATTTGCCAAGAAGATAATTTTCAATGGGAATGTTCCTTCAGGTGGACTGAAGAACAATTAGTTTAGGAAACAAAAAGCAAATTGCTTGGATGTAAAATGGTTAAGAGAAGGGAGAGAGAGGGTTAGACAGCATTAGGAGCTGGTTTTAAAAGGGAGCTAGCAGGAGGGATGCTTTGAAAATAGATAGGAGGGGACGATTATTTCCTTCTATCTAATTGGAGCATTTTAGTTTTGGGCTCTAGGCTAGGAAGAATATGATAGAGAACTCTTTTATTAGGATCAAAGGAGCAAAGCAACATAATTTAAAAGACATTTCCTTAACTATTCCGAAAAACCGCCTTACGGTAATCACAGGGGTCAGCGGTTCGGGGAAATCCTCGCTTGCTTTTGATACTCTGTATGCCGAAGGGCAAAGGAGATATATGGAAAGCCTTTCGGTCTATTCGAGACAGTTTCTTGAACAGCTTGAAAAACCAGAAGTTGAGCATATAGAAGGATTAATTCCTGCTGTTGCAGTTGAACAGAAAACTTCGACAGCCTCTGCTCGTTCCACATTGGCTACTTCGACAAATATCTATGAATATTTGAAGTTACTTTTTGCACATCTTGGTCAGCCTCACCATCCGCTGACTGGGAAAAAACTAAAAAAATATACAATCGAAGAAATAGTTTCTCGTCTTATGGCATTGCCACAGGAGACACCGGTTATGCTTTTGGCTCCATTGATCAAAAAAGAAAAAGGCAATTTTATTCCTCTTTTAGAGCAGATGCAAAAAGAAGGGTTTTTAAGGGCAAGAATCGATGGGCGCCTTCAAGAAATTGAAGAGGTGGTGAGTCTTTCCCCAGAGGAAGCCCATTCAATAGAAATACTGATTGACCGGATACGGATTGAGCCAGATATAACGAGCCGTCTTTATGATTCTGTAGAATTGGCTTTAAGGATAGGAAGAGGTGTATTATGTGCGGTCTTTCAAGATACTCAAGGTAAATCGATTGAATGGGTCATGAGTAATCTTCATTATGACCCAGAAACAGGTTTTCTTTTTCAGGAACTAAGTCCAAAACACTTTTCGTATAATTCTCCTTTAGGAGCTTGTCCTAAATGCCAGGGGTTAGGTAGTGAGCTTGATTTTGATCCTGCTTTGCTGATTCCCGATCCAACTGTCTCTTTGAAAGATAATCCTTTGGCTCCTTGGGAAAAAATCGGAGGAGGATTATCTAAAGTTTTCCTTAAAGAATTGCTCGAACAAGCAGCTTTGTTTGGAGAACCTATCGATAGGAGCTGGCAAGACTGTTCGGAGGAATTTAAGCAGACTATCTTGTTTGGCTCTTCGAGTATCTTAACAAAAAAGAAAAGAAAAAGTTTTAAGCCTTTTGAAGGCGTTATTCCTGCTCTCAAAAGAATGTATGAGGAAAGCAAGTCTGCAATCATTAAGGCTAGGCTTAAAGAATTTATTCTTTCAGTTCCTTGTAAAGCCTGTAATGGGCAAAGACTTAATCCAGAAGCCTTAGCTGTGACTATTGACTTGAAAGGCTGGCCGGGGTTTAACATATCGAAGGTGCTGGGTCTTACTGTATCGGAGGCTTTGTGTTGGGCAAGACAACTCTTAGAGTATTATACGAGTGATAAGGCAGCTCAAGAAATGCTCTCTGGATTAGCAGCTAGGCTCCAAAACCTCGAAGAACTTGGACTTGGGTATCTGACATTGAACAGAGAGATTGCCACTTTGTCTGGAGGAGAATCGCAGCGGGTAAGATTGGCCACACAACTTTCAGGAGAATTGACAGGCTTGCTCTATGTGTTGGATGAACCAAGCATTGGTCTTCACCCAAGGGATACAGACAAATTGATGAATACAATAAAAAGGCTCAAAGACATGGGTAATACAGTCGTGGTTGTAGAACATGATGAAAAGACCATTAGAGAAGCTGATTATATCGTTGAACTTGGGCCTGGAGCTGGTTCGGCTGGCGGTCACATTGTTGCTTCTGGAACTTTAGAGGATATATTGAAATCCAAGGCTTCATTGACAGGAGCTTACTTACGCGGGGATCTTTCTATTCCAATTCCTGAAAGACGAAGAAAACCATCAAGAAAGTTTATACGACTCTTTGGCGTCAGAAAGCATAACTTAAAAAACATCGATGTTACTTTTCCTATTGGACTTTTCTGCTGTGTCACTGGAGTAAGCGGATCAGGTAAAAGCACTCTTGTCAATGATGTCCTTGCAAAAATATTTTTGCAGCAAGGCAATGGTCCAAAGACTGAATTGGATCTATGTGATAGGGTGGAAGGATTGTCCTTGATAAAAAAAATTGTCATTGTAGATCAATCTCCCATTGGCAGATCCTCTCGATCAAATCCAGCAAGTTATTGTGGGGCTTTGTCTATCATTAGAGAACTTTTTGCAAAACTTCCCAAATCGAAGATCATGGGATTTTCAGCTGCGAGGTTTAGTTTTAATGTTCCTGGAGGTCGGTGTGAACGGTGTAGAGGGGAGGGGCTTATAGAAGTGGAAATGGCATTTCTTCCGCCAATTTTTGTTGTTTGTGAAGCATGCCAAGGGAAACGATTCAACCGGGAAACATTGGAAGTCACTTACCGGGGGAAGAATATTGCAGATGTCTTGGATATGACTATAGAAGAAGGCTGCGATTTTTTTAGGAATATCCCTTCTTTATTCGAAAAACTCGAAATGATCTCAAAAGTTGGTCTTGGCTATTTAAAACTTGGACAACCTGCTATCACTCTTTCGGGAGGCGAAGCACAGAGACTGAAACTAGCTGTGGAATTGCTAAGAAAGACAGAAGGCAGAACACTTTATATTCTTGATGAACCAACAACAGGTCTGCATTTTGCCGACATTGATTTGCTTCTCAAACTGCTCCATAATCTAGTGGAACTAGGCAATACGGTGATTGTGATCGAACATAATCTTGATGTTATTAAGTCGGCAGATTATGTTATAGACTTAGGACCGGAGGGGGGGGAGAAGGGGGGAGAAGTCGTTGCAACTGGTAGCCCGGAAGAAGTGGCCAGAGAAACCATAAGCTGGACTGGGAGATACCTACGAGCCTTATTTGAGCGACAGAGATGATTAAGCGGCTTTTGATCTTTTTTTTTCTTTTTCTGACTACTTACTCTAGCTTTTGGAACAGTTTTGCACTGAGTCTTGAAAAATATCTTTATGATCAGATCAATGAATCAATGGATGATAGCCTACTTAGTCGAGTGGTCGAATTATCGAAAGAATTTGAAAAGAGTTATCCTCAATCCTCAGATCTTTCTGCCGTTTATCTCAAGCATGCAGAAGCCTTGTATTTCCTAGCCAAATACGAGGAGCTCATTACGCTTTTATCGCAAAAAGGACTACCGCCATTTTCCGTTGAAGATTCTGGGAAAATCGCTTTTTGGAAGGCCGAAGCTTACCGAGCTATGGAAAAATGGGCAGAAGCGATTCGAGAATACGAGACGGCTGAAAAATATCTTCTGGATCCTGTACTACTTGAAAAGGTTTGGATTAGAAAAGGCTTTTCTTTATGGCAAGATGGGAGGACAAAGGAAGCTCAAGAAACGATTAGTAAAGTCTTACATTCTAAAAATGCGGCTAGTTGTGCTGAAGCCTTGTTAATCTTGGGAAAGATTGCTTTAAGTAATGGCAATCAAAATGAAGCCAAAGAGTATTTCCATTCGGTCATAGCTAAAAGCCCTAATTCGCAAAGTGGTATTGAAGCCAAGTACTGGATAGGAAAGCTACTGGAACAAAACCATCCTCAAGAGGCTGTCCCCTATTTTCAGTCTGTTGTGGATCAAGCGGGCTTTTCTAGAGATATTAACGTGCTTGGTTTCTTTGAACTTGGAAAAACTTATCTGGCTTTAGAAGAAACGGGAAAAGCGATGCAGGCTTTTGAAAAAGGGCTTAGTTTGTGTAGAAAAGAAGATGTACAGCTTCTTTTTGTAAAATACTATTTGGATGCAGCTATCGCTTTGGGCCGGCTTAACGAGGCTAGACAGAAGCTTTTTTCTATGTTCCCTCTCGAAAAAGGATCAAAGATTGGAGCCTGGGTAAGATTTATTGAGGCTGAAGAAGAAGCCAAAAACGATCAATATGATTTTGCATTGCTTCTTTTGGAAAAGCTTTTGGATAGTCAATCCTTGTTAGGGACCGATAAACAGGTGGAATATACCCTAGGCAGAATTTATTATGAGATGGGTTCTAAGGAACCTGCTACAAAATACTTTTATCAAGCACTGGCTTCGATGGATGCGCATGTAAGCGAACATGCATTGTTTTATCTGGGGCTAATTGACTATGATAAATCAAAATTTGAAGATAGCGCTAATAAATTTGCGCAGGCTGTTCAAAAACAGGGGGAACTTGAAGAAGAGGCCCTTTATAATGTACTGCTTTCAAGGGCTCGGATGCATAATGTTGATGATTTTCTCAAAGCAAAAGAAGCTTTTTTATTGAAATATCCTACAAGCCACTTGCGCTTGGAAATTTATCTTACAGAAGCTAATCTTTGGGAAGAACTCGATCAATTTGATAATGCCATTGGCATCCTCGAAAAAGCGCTATCGGATCCTTTAATAAAAAAAGGGAAAGCCATTTTACTTTTAAATCTCGGAAAACTCTTTTTAAAACAGACAAAATATGCTGAGGCTACCGAAGAATTTATGAGGCTTTGTAATGATTACCCAACCGAAAAATTTGTGCCTGAGGCATTATATCTGGCTGTTTTTTCTGATTATCTCGCTGGCCATATAGGTGTGCATGCTGCCAGAGAGAGGATGGTAGAAATTTTAAGAAAGTATCCTTCCGACCCAATTGCCCCTAAAGCTTTGTTTTCGGCTGCTGAGTATGCCTATGATGAAGCGGATTTTTATGGGGCCCGATGGCTTTTTGAAGAAGTACCGAAAGACTATCCCAACAGTGAACTAGGAGATCAGGCTTATTATTGGGCATCAAAAGCAGCAATCGAGTGCAAAGATCTTTCGGGGGCCGTGCTGCTTTTGGAAAAAATTCCAGAAAATTCCCCTATAAAATCCGAAGCTAGATTATTGCAAGGCAAGATTTATTTTGATCAGAGCCAATACCCAGCCGCCGTTTCGCTTTTTGATGGAGTTTTGGATAAAGAGCCGACAGGAAAACTGCACGTGATTGCGCTCTTAAGAAAGGCCGATTGCTTTTTTGCCATGGCGGCTAAGGAAAAAAAATATTATCAGGAAGCATCTTCTCTTTATTCCAATGTCATAAAAGACCCATCAGCTGATATTGAGGAAAAAGACGAGGCTGCTTTCAAATTTGCAGTTTGCCTTCAAAAGCAAGGAAGAATTGAGGATGCATTGGCTTCCTTTTTGGATGTTCTTAATGGGAGGACAGACCATATAAAATTTGACGCTGAGCGAGAGAATCCACAAGCATCGCAATCGACCCTTTTCCCCGAGTTTTATTGGAGAATTAAAGCTGGCGTAGAAGCAGCTTTAATAAAGGAAGAACAGAAAGATTGGATTGGAGCCCTCACCATTTACCGCAAACTAGAATCCCTTGGTGGACCTACCCAACAGGAGTTTCATGAAACCCTCAATAGGCTTAAAAAAGAGCACTTTTTAACAGAAGGCTTCTAAAAGCTTGGATCCATAATAGAATTTCTTATTCTCTATTAATAAGAACTGTATTAGTAAGAATGCGGAGTCTATAGGGACAAAACGCTGTTGGTAAGAGTCAACTCCCCCGCCCTAAAGGGCGGAGCTTGTGAAAGCAGGCTAGGTTGACCAGGGAAAGCGGTAGTCAGTCCGCTATGTTTGCAGGCGGCTCGTCGAGACGCACCGGCGAATGCTTTCTAGAGTTCGCCGCTCTGCAAAGTGAGGATCATGCTGGGCAAAGGAAAAGGCCCGAAGGTTCAGACCGCATCCGAAAGCCGGTTGCAAACCTTCCTGAGGGAAGATGGGCAGCGATGCTTGCGTTACAAGTCTTCGTAAGGACTGAGGTTAGAAAATAGCAGTATTTGTGTTGGACAAACGTCTGAAGCATCTGATGCCGTGTTCGGAGAAATGGGCGCGTCTTCTGTTGAGTTGTGGCCGGGCGCGGATCTACCGGATGGTGTCCTTTACCATCCGGCTGTGGATCGCGGGGTGGAGCATTCCAGCGCACACGCCTAAGGAGGCAAGCATTTCTACGCGGATACCTGGCCCGTAGCAAAATCGGCTTTGGGTTCCAAACGGGCGATCTGGTGCGGGCCGTAGTCACGAACCGGTAAGAAGGTAGGCATCAACTGGGCCGTGTCGCCACTTGTGCCAGTGGCAATTTCGACATCCAGACTGGAAAGAGGCTAGTGCAAGGGCAGGCAAGTGCTGATTCTGCGCCTTGGTCGGGTGGGCCGATGGGTATGAGTATTCGTGGACCTTGATAGCATTGGACAAAGGAGACGGCGGGAACCGGGGCGGCTCGCACCGGCGCGCTATCCCTCCACGGCCTGAATGCCGGGGTTTCCCGCGCAAATCGATGAATTCTTTTCGATCAATGTATCCAAAGGAAATGTGGGAGACCAGAGAGAGAAGGAACGACAAGGATTTCTGGGGAAAAACCTGCGGCACGCAGAATATCTTTTCTAGTTAGTTTTAAGGGTAAACTCTCCTGTAGAGAGGAAAAGCCAACGGATTTTTTGTCTCTTATTGTGTCGCGAACAATTTCGTAGCAGGTTTGTTGGAGCTCCTCTTCATACGATGGGTTGATCAAAGGATCTTGTTTGGAAATCAAATAGCGGGCTAAAGTTTCCATTTTTTCTTTTATGCCGGATTGTTCAAAAAGAGTGTCTTGGTAGGCAGTAATGAAAAGAAGATAAAGGGCAGAGATTTCAGTGAACTGTTCGAAAGCAACTAGGTGGAATTGAACGGGTAGGTCTTTTGCTTGTTTAAGCTTTGAATGGAAGGTAGGAGGGATCGTGGGAGGGAGGAAACAAATTAAAGAGAGGTTAGAGTCGATCTTCTTTTTATTTACTTCAGAGAGGAATGCTTCAGTCAAAAAATAAGGAAAAGGCTCAAGACTAAGCCAGTAAAGATGCGAGTGGACAGTCCAACAGAGATCAAAATAGGGCTGTTCTAGATTGGCAACTGTTATCCAGGAGATGGTTCTGGCTGCAGTTGTCAAGAACCAGATCATAGGCGCTTGGAAAGGGAGCAGTCGTGGATTTAATTCTATAGCCAGTTTAGCTTCGAGCAGAACTGTCTCGAAAAAAGGCATTGCGGAGATTTGTGGATTTTTTAATTGAGATAAAATTTTGTTGTAACCGAATTCAAAGAATGCATGAAAGGCTGTTGCCCCTTCGTAATTCCGATATAGCTGTTCTATGGCCATTTTTTTCTCCTTTTTTAACCCTTTTATCATGGTCAACCTTGAGCATCCCACGGCCACAAGATCTTCTTTGGTAGGAGCTTCCATACGGACTGTAAGTAAATGAGGACAAATTTGACTACTAGTTTGGAGAGCCTTTAGAAGAGGTTCAGTCCCAACAATCAATAGGAATCTGTTGGGAAAGGAAAGAAGTTCTGAAAGAAAGCAAAGAAATCTATCGAGCCAAGATTCGCTACTGAGGAGAGGGTCCCAATGATCGAAAACAACAAGAAAGGGTCGGACCTTTGAAGAAAGGTAAAATAAATCTTTAATTTTTAATTTTGCCTCTTCTTCTTTGTCTATCTGTAAAGGTTTAGAGGGGATATCAATAAAGGAAGGTTCGGGACTTACGAAAGGCTCTCCAAAAAACCAATTTTTGCACATTTCCGTTATTCGTCTATCTTGTCTAAGGACAGAAAACCCATAGATGACTTTGATCCAATCTCTTGGGTCGTTAGCGAAAGCTCCCCATCTGGTCAGTTCTTTCTCCAAAAGGGGAAGGACAAAAGGAAAGTCTCTTTTCAGCCATTCCACCCATTCTGGAACGACTTCTTCGGGGAGAAGCGAGGTCGGATTTTTTTTTAAAAAAACAATAGCAGAACGAATTTTCCTGTATAAACTTTTATTCTTTTGGGCGGCTTCATTTACTAGCTCAAGAAGAATGCCATAGGTAAGAACATCGAGTTGATTTGCTTGGCCGGGCCAGCATCCTGTAGAGCCAGATTTTTCAGGGAAAAGTAGCTCATTGTAAATACATTGCCGAAGGTATTGAAAAAAACCGAATGGAGAGAAAAGGGGAGGAATCGAAACAAGAAAAAAGTTTGGCGAAAAATACTGGAATAATCTTCCTACTAGATGGCTTTTCCCAACCCCACTAGTTGTCGAATAGAAAACAATGATTTTTTTCTCTACCTCTTTCTTTCGGCTTGAAAAAAGGTTAACGATTTGAGTAAAACTCTCTTTCCCAATCCCTTTTACTGTTGGGGATATTTTTCTTGGATCATAACTGTGCGATCCAAAAAAAATATTCCAATCAAGATTGTTTTCTTTTTTATTATTAAAAAAACCGATCATTTTTCATTTAGCTAAGCATTAGAGGCTTTTTCTGGATATTTTATAGAAGAAAGAAAAGAATAGTTTCCTATTTTTTATAAATTTGCTCTTCTAGAAAGAAGAGTGACAATAGAGAGCTTTTTTTCATCACCCACTGCATCCCACTCAGAACATCCGTAGGCCCAGACTCTTGCCTATCTTTAGGCCTGACCACATAGGGAGAAGACCAACAGGCAGCTTTATTAACTAATATTGCTCACCTTGTTTTCTAGTTGCCACTGAATCCCTTCAAGGCATACTTCAGGCACCGATCAAAGAGGTCGCATCGCATACGCTTTTATCTTTAGGCATGCGAGTGTTAAACTTAGACCTTTTGTTTCTTTTGAAAACTTGAACTATACACTCTCAAGATTCAATTTCTTTCTTCAATGGGTATAAATGGCTTGGGAAGAGGACCGACATATTCGGCAATGGGTCTAATCAGCCGGTTATTAGCCCTTTGTTCAAAAATATGGGCACACCATCCAGAAGTTCTAGAAATCACAAAAAGAGGGGTAAAAAGAAAAGTAGGGATTCCAAGAAAATGATAAGTAAGAGCACTGTAGAAATCTACATTGGGGTACAGATGCTTTTCCCTGAACATGACTTCTTCAATTCTTTCTGCAATGGAAAAGAGGTTTTTCTTTGAGGGCTCATCGGAAAGCTTTTTAGCCCATTCTTTTATAATATCCGACCGAGGATCACCATATTTATAGACTCGATGTCCAAAGCCCATGATTTTCTCTTTTTTGGTAAGCATGGATTTTATGCCAGCCTCGGCCTCCTCCGCTGATTGAAACTGACTGATTTGTTCCATGGCTGCTTCATCTGCTCCTCCATGCAACGGACCTCTTAAAGCACAGATTCCTCCAGTAATAGCAGAATAAAAGTCCGAAAGAGTCGAAGTAATCACTCTACAGGTAAAAGTCGAAGCATTGAATTCATGCTCGGCATGAAGGATTAGGGCGACATCCAGGGCGCGTATTTGAGAGGGACTAGCAGGATGACCATATAAAAGGTGCAAAATGTGAGCGGCTATTGTTTTTTCGCTTTCTGAGGAAGTCTCAATAGAGCCTTTGCCCATATGATATTGATACCAGAACAGTAGCATGGAAGGCATGATTGCCAGTAGCCTTTTAGCAATAGTCAGCTGAAGGTTGCTACTCTTTTCAGGTTCAAGGGTTCCAAGCATTGAACAGCCCGTCCGCAACACATCCATGGGATTGGTGTCTTTGGGGATGAGTTTTAAAACGGTTTGAAGTTCAGGGGGAAGAGAACGCAAGGAGATTAGCTGATCAATGAATTCGTTAAGCTGTGTTAAGGTGGGTAATTCTCCATGGAGTAAAAGAAAGATGACTTCTTCAAAGGTTGCCTTTTTTGCTAAATCATGAATGGAATATCCTCTATAAGTCAAGTCCAGTCCTTCTTTTCCTACGGTGCTAATAGAAGTTTTTCCTGCTACGATCCCTTCTAGTCCTGCTTTTGTTGCTTCAGTCATAAATTTAGTCCTTTCTAATAAGCTTTTTGTTTATTAAATAAATGTATTGTTCTGTCTCATCGTTGATGAAAGGATGAATTTTTTAAGTATAAAACAAATGCAATGCGAATATTGTTCTTATTATAAAGTTATTCTTATTTCAAAGATTCAAAGAATAAGTTGATGATGTATCTTAAAAATGCTAAATAAAAGGATTTGTCAATGAATAGAAGATTTTTTATCAAAAAAGTTTTTTTCTCATTCTTTGGTTTTAGCATTGGATATTCTCTTAGGGATGTTTTTCCTCTGCAAAAGCCAATTGTCAACTCTCATGCGACTGCTCCAGCTCCAAGCCCTTCAAAAAACCCACTAGATATCGAAGTCCCCTTTGTTCATAGCGGTCCTGGTTTTGGCAGAAGGATTGCAATAACTTTTGATGATGGGCCTGTTCCCTATACCACTGAAATGGTTTTGCGCGCTTTAGAAAGCAGGAAAATCCCTGCAACTTTTTTCATGCTTGGAGAGCATGTGAAGGCTTATCCTTCTTTAGCTAGAGAAGTGCTTGCAGCGGGACATGAGATTGGCAATCATACCTTCAATCATCCCCAACTTTCTAAGCTGTCCGATGCTCAAGTAGAAGACCAGATCCGACTTACTCAAGATTTGATTGTGGATGCTACAGGAACTCGTCCAGTATGGCTGAGACCTCCTTATGGATCATTCCGACGCTCTCAAGCGCATATAGCCTATAAATTTAAGCTGGGGGTGGCCCTATGGAATGTGGATACAAGAGATTGGACGAAGCCAGGGCTACAAAAAGTAATGAAGATTATTGAGGAGGAAACGAAGCCTGGTGCAATCATTCTTTTGCATGATATTCATAAAGAAACCGCACAAATGACAGGGCAAATACTCGATTTTCTTCTGGAAAAAGAATATGAATTTTCGACCATTTCTGGATTTATTGGGAATCCCTATGCGCCTGTTCGAGTTCCTTCCTGAAAATATCCTTTGGAGTTGACTTTGGCTGCTTTTGCTTTTTTAATCATATAACTGTTTTTTTTCTTTCTGGCTGGGTAGCTCAGTCGGTAGAGCAGCGGACTGAAAATCCGTGTGTCGGCGGTTCGATTCCGCCCCCAGCCATAGGGTTAGTGAGACTTTTTTTTCAAAAAGATTGGGTCGTCTTGGCTAAAAAAAGATAAGTGGCTCGATAGGATATTTTCGAACATTGATTCTTTTTAGAAGGTGCTTTTTTAGGTGGGAGACCTCCTAGGGTAGCAACCCGAATGACATACTGGACATTACTTAAAAGACCTTTGCCTTCGTGAGATTTAACTTTTAGAAGCAGCCAGGGAATAGCAGTCTTTTGTTCCACCTTTGCTATGGGAGGAAGCATAGTGGTTATTTTACTCCCATCGTTTAGCTCCCAACTTGGCCCAGAATAATGCTTGCCTATTTGTTTCCCTGATTTATCAAACAGTAAGGCTTTTGGAGCTGTCAATTTCCATTCAAAGCTGCTTTTTTTCCCAATTTGAGGCTGACTGGAATAGATCTGAACCCCTTTTGCCTCGGCTACCAAAACAACCATCGTATGGGAAGGAAGCACAAGCCCAGAGTTTTTTTGTGCGAATAAAAGGGAAAATTGGAATAAAAAGAAAAAAGTTGTAAATAAAAAATTCTTCATATTGAGTTATCACAGTCATTTTTAGCAAAGAGTTTTTAATCTATTCAATAAAAAATGCCGATGATACTCCCTAATATTACAAAATGCAGGATTTGTGGCTGTGAGGCTAGTCATCCTGTATATATAGCTCAAGAAACCATTATGGGTAGTTTTGAGCGCTTCGGTTATTTCAAATGTTTAGAGTGTGGCTGTTTGCAGATCGACCCTATTCCTACAGATCTAGCAAGACATTATTCAGCCAACTATCAGTCCAAAATTTTGGAATTTGGAACCTTGGCAAAAAAAAGCCTTTTTAAAAAATATCTAGCCTGGTTCCTTTTGTTTATGGGAAACAAAAAAGAAAGCTCTCTTGAGATTTTAAGAAAATTATTTCCTGGCTTTCTCTGGCAATTTAAAGAACTAGGCATCCATCAACACTCAAAAATTCTTGATTATGGTTGTGGAAAGGCTCAATTTCTCTTCAGGCTGTATAGTTGGGGATTTGAAAATCTTTATGGATTAGATCCTTATTGGCAAGGTCCAGAAATTGAGACAAAAGGAATGGTCATAAAAAAAGGGGATTATTCTCAACTAAGGGACCAATTTGATCTAATCGTTTTAAACCACGTGATAGAGCATCTGGAAAAGCCTCTTGATGTTTTAAAAATTCTAAGAGATCATCTCAAGGAAAATGGGGTGATCTTAGTTAACACTCCCCTTGTGGATAGTTACGGATGGAGAAAGTTTGGAAATGCTTGGGCGATGTGGGACCCGCCTCGACACCTTCATATATTTAGTGTCAAATCGATGGCGTTGGCTGCTAAAAAATGTGGATTGAAAGTTGAAAAAGTTAAATACGATTCTGGTAAAAATCTTTGGACGACATCCCAACTCTTTTCTATGAATCCCGAATCGCAATCTGGCTTGGCTATTTCCCAAAAAGAATTGACAAAACGACAAAAGCCTATGAACAAATTTTTAAGGATGATTGAAGCGATAGGGGATAGTGATATGGCTTCTTTTTATTTACGAATCAACTGAATAGACTTGCCGTTATATTACAATACCGATTCAAAACCGTTATTTTTTTCTATGAAAGTAGGCATAGGAGTGGGGACCAATCAGGGGAAAAGAGAAGAGCAAATCAGAGAAGCTTTAGCCTTTTTAAAACGATTAACCGAAGGAGAACATTTTCTTTGCTCTTCTATTTGGGAAACTGAGCCAGTGGATTGTCCCATAGGCTCGCAATGTTTTCTGAATTGTGTTGTCGAAATTGACACCTCTCTCTCTTCCCGAAGCTTATTACAACGTCTTCAAGATTTTGAACTTTCTCAAGGCAGATTGCCTCTCTTCGAACGAGAAAAAAATGGGCCTCGGCCGATAGATTTGGATATTTTATATTATGGTTCCAACATTATCGTTGAACCTGATCTTCTCATTCCTCATCCGCGGATCAGTCAAAGGCGTTTTGTTCTAGGGCCCCTGGCCGAAATTCGACCAGAACTCATCCTTCCAGGATACTCAAAAACCATTAAAAGCCTTCTTCATGAACTCGATAAAAATAACAGCAGATTGGATAAGACACCGGAAAAATAGTGGTGAAAAGATTGCGGCAATGACTGTTGTCGATTATCCAACAGCGAAAATCCTTGACGAAGCGGGTTTGCCACTACTGTTGGTCGGAGATTCTCTGGGAATGGTGGTATTAGGTTATGAAGATACGACAAAAGTTAGCTTGGATGATATGCTTCATCATGTTCGAGCGGTTGCTCGGGCAAAAGTCAAAGCTTTAGTTGTTGCCGATATGCCTTATGGCTGGAATCGTAACCCTCAGCAGGCCCTTTATTGTGCCCAAAGACTTTGTGATGCGGGAGCAGAAGCAGTGAAAGTGGAAGGTGGAACGGAAATTGCAGCTTCTATAGAAATGATTCTTGCTAAAGGCATTCAGGTGATGGGACATATTGGATTGATGCCTCAATTCTTGGGAGAAACGCCAAGGTATAAAAAGCAGGGATTAAGGGAAGAGGAAAAAAAGAAGATTATTGATGATGCACTTTTTTTAAGCAAGGCAGGTGTCTTTTCTATTGTGCTTGAGGCTGTAGAAGATCAGCTGGCAGAAGAAATAACCAAAAGAGTGGATGTTCCAACAATTGGAATTGGCTCAGGCAAATTTTGCGATGGGCAGATCCTTGTTTTCCATGATCTTATGGGACTTTTCCCATGGTTTCGGCCAAAATTTGTTCAACCAAAATTAAACTTAGCTTTGCTCATCAAAGAAGCAGCAACGGCTTATAAAAAAGAGGTTCAAGATGCCACCTAAATTATTATTTAGAAGAAAATTCAGATAGAAAAGCTTGATCCGCGTTTTTTGTCCCCTGCAATAAGGCAAGTCCGTAGGCCATGCGATTGACATCTTCTAATAACCCACCAATTGGAACGGCAAGCATATGTGCCTTCCAAACCAAAGTCGTCATCTTGCCTTTTGACTCCAAAGGCCACATTTCTACTATTTCCATGCCGTTGTAGTAGATTGCACTCACATAAAATTCGAGGTTGATCTGTTGCCAGCTTTCTTGGGTTTTGAATCCGTAGCTGGTTCCAAGGGAGAGTGTGCCCATGCCGTTAGCATCGAAAAAATTGCAGTAATAGTTTTGGGGAGGTTGCTGACTGGTCCAATTGCTGAGCAGAGAATCAAGAAGAGCTTGATAACGGGCATAAATTTTAGGGCTTGCCTTTGCCAATTTGTCAATTTCTTCTATGGGTTTTACCGGGCTATTCCCGTTTTCATAGGGAGGAAGGTTGAGAAGTCCGGATTTTGAGTAATTAAGTAGTCTGGACTCTAAATCGTTCACAAAAAAAGCATGGAGGGCTTGTGCGGAATGTTCATCAATTTTCCCCTTAAAGTTAGAAAGCTCTGCTTGGAGTTGTTTGATTTCTTCTGTACTCAGGTTAATGGAGCTTCGGCCTGGTTTCACTCTGAATGCTTCCTGAAGCAGTTTTTTTATTGGAGCTTTCTTGATATCGAAGGCTAAGGCATTAAATGGAAAAGCATCGGCGGTGGCATGCTCCAAATGACTAAAGACTTTCAGCGATGGGAATTTGCTTGGATCCCAGTGTAAAAAAGCATTGGAAACAGTCTGTGGATCAGTAGGCACTATGAAACAAGTTTCGATTAATATCACATGGCCTTTGCTGTTTTTATCATCAAAGTTTCCTAGAATTGTTCCTTCAGATAGACTGGCCTCTGAAATATTGGGAATAGAACTAAAAGAAGCAACTTCCTGGAAGGGAGAAGAAAAGAGGAATGTTGGCCTAAATAGTAACCATAACAAAAGGAGCCAAAAACTTAGTTGCTTTTGAAAATTATTCATTTAAAAAAATCTTTATAGTTTATTGATTAGCAATAAATTACAAAGTTGAGAGTAAACGTATACTTCTTTTTACTCAATGAGCAAACCCTCCTACTATATGTTCTATCAAGTTTTTTCATCTTATCCAAGTAGAATGGAGGACTTTTTATGCCTTAGAATTTTAAATCAATCCTATTATGCTTCTTCCTTTTATTCGGAAGGAAAGTTAACACCTATAGCGTATCATATAGCTTTAACATGTTTTTTGCCATAATGTTGTAGGAATAAGAAGAGGCAATTTTTTTATGATATTCCCACCGTTTTTCTTCTGGAAGCGGCGGCCAATTTCCGATATCAACCATTGCTTGAGATAATTCTTGTATGGACCATGGGGGGATTAGCCTGCCAAACTGACAGGCCTCAAAAGCTTCAGGGATGCCGTCTAAAAAAGTGGCAATGACTGGCTTGCCGCAGGCAAATGCTTCTAAGATAACTAGGCCAAAGGCTTCAGTGGCGATGGCTGGATGAACCAGACAGTCAAGTGCATTGATCCAGTTTTCTATTTCAGAGTTATGAGGGATGAGAAAGAAGTGGTCTTGCAAAAAATAACTTTTTATTTTTTCTTCAAGCAACTGTTGCATGTTCCCTCTTCCGATAAGGAGAAATCGGCTCTTTGGAAGCAGCTTTCGAACATGGTATGCTGCTTCGATAAATTCCACCTGACCTTTCCCCACAGGAAAATCATAACTGCCAATCATTCCGAAAAGAAAATGATCGTCTTCAATCCCCAATTTATTCCTTAACTGGATTGCTTTTTTGGGGTAAAACCGTTGGGTGTCAATGCCCCCATAGATGACTTTAATTTTTCTGTAGTCTCCCAAAAGCGGATCCCTTTGGTGCCGTTCTTTTATGGGGCACAGTGGATCGTAATCTCCCTGGATGAGAACTTTTTTTGTAAATTGAGAGACTGCAACCAAACAGTCGCAAAACTCTAAAAGATAATGTTTACTGATCCAAGAACCAGGACTTTTAGCCATATGACGCGAGAGAACAATCTTTGGCTTAGATGCGGCTAAGGAACCAGCGACAATGGTTGGCCAATAGTCTCTCCCATGATGCGCATGCAAAATGGAAATTTCTCGACTGGTAATTATTTTCGATAGCTGGATAATCCCAGAAAGATTTTTTTCCCAATGGACTGTTTCTATCCCATAGTCTACTATTAGAGAGGAAAGTTCCGCTCTTTGTGGACAAGCAACGATGACAGGAATCCCTAATTCTTTGAGGCCCCTTGCAAGCAAGAGGCATTGATTGTCTGTCCCTCCCCCCTTCAACAGGGAATTGATCAATAGCACCTTAAGCTTGTTTTGCATTTTAACTCTTAGATAGCCCCATGCTCTCAGGCATTCCTTTGAGATGCCAAAGGGCGATTTGATAGCCAATCCTTAAGCGTTCGGAATTACGTCTGCCTAAAGTTAAAAGATAAAGGAGGCTTTCAAAAATCAAAGAGAAGCTAAGCCGTAACAACAAACCAACTTTTAAGAGCAGAAATTCAGGATATGGACGGTGGATTTTAAAGTACCTGTATCGAGATTTCCAATACTCGATTCGAGCTTCGACTAGAACCGTTTTAGCTGTTTTCCCTTGCCCATGCCACACTTTGACTTGCGGCAAATAATACACTTGATAGCCCTTTTGTATGACCCTAAAACAGAAATCAGTTTCTTCAAAAAAGAAAAAAAATCGTTCGTCTAATCCTCCCAATTCGTCCCAAATTTTCTTTCGAACGAGGAAAAAGGCACCAATAACTGATTCAACGGCTTGGGGGTTTTTAGGTTTATTTTCTTTACCTGGGAATTTTTTCGGGAAAAGCTTTCGAAGCAGCGACTTATTCCCTAACTCAGTTAAAAGCGTAGGAAAATTGGCGATCGAATTTTGAAGTGTCCCATCTTCATTAAGAAGTTGTGCACCGCATACCGCACACTCTTTGTGTGTTTCCATCCAACTAATAGCTTGTTGGATGGAGTCAGCTTCTAACCTAGCATCAGAATTAAGCAATAAAAGATAGTCGCCTTGAGCATATACGGCTGCAGAGTTGACTGCTTTTGCAAACCCAAGGTTAGTTTCGGAACGAAGATAGAGGACCCAAGGAAAAAATTTTTTTATCATTTCTTCTGTCCCATCTTTTGATCCGTTGTCGAAGACGATGACTAGCTTTGGAAAAGAGTCTTGGCTTTTTTCAATAGAAAGGAGAGCTTCTTGAAGCAACAGTTGGGTATTGCAACTGACTATAATTATCGATAAATTCGCATTCATGGCTGGCTTACCTAAAATCTCTTCCAAACTCGATGAATCCTTTACCCATCTGTCCCATTACCGAAGAGTGTATGGAGATAAGACCCCCATACTCATGTACCATCATATTGGAAAAAGTCCAAAAGAATCAAAATTCCCTTCATTGTGGGTTTCCAATTTGCTCTTTGAAAGACAATTAGGAGAATTCTGGTCAATGGATTGGCCTTCCATAACACTTGGAGAATTTGTTGCAGCAAGTTGTTCGGTCTGTCGTGGTGTTATTATCAGTTTTGATGATGCTTATCAATCTGTTTTTACTCGAGCCTTGCCGCTTTTAAATCGGTTTCGCATGCGAGCCATTCTGTTTGTGGTTGCTGGATACATTGGGAAAACGAATGAATGGGATAGACCTTTAGGAGAGCCGGCCCATAAGCTAATGACGGAAGAGGAGATTAAGGAGTGGATTGCTTCTGGTCAGGAAATTGGCAGTCATACTTTTTCGCATCCGCATTTGCCTCTTCTTTCTAGCAAAGAACTGAAAAAGGAAATAGAGGATTCAAAAAAGTATCTGGAGGATACTTTCTCGGTACCCATCCGCCATTTTTCGTTTCCTTATGGGCAATACACTAAACAATGCTTGGATATCGTTGAGCAAGCTGGATATGAATCTGCTTGTCAAATTGGAGAAGGAGTGAATTTGCCAGGAGAAAATCCTTTTGCTCTTAAAAGACTGACTGCCCGAAGGCCCAAAAGGAACTTAAGAACTTTCTTGCATATGCTGCTGCCTTTTAGACATACCGCCTGATTGCTCTCATGGATAAACTGCCGATAAGTCTAACGATGATAGCGAAGAACCAGGCGCATAATTTGCCTAGAAGTTTAGGCAGTGTGGCCTCATGGGTCAGCGAAATTATCCTCGTCATTAATGATTGTACCGATGAAACGGAATCTGTGGCAAAGCGCTATGGGGCACGTGTGGAACAAAGACCGTGGAGTTGTCGTAGAGATCAAAAAAATATAGCCCTTGATTTGGCTTCGTATCCGTGGGTTTTAGGATTGGATGCAGATGAGGTTGTCTCGGATGCTTTACGGCAAGATATCCATGACTTTTTTAGAGAGGATCATCTACAGTACGCTGGGGCTTATTTTCCAAGGAAAACATGGTTCATCGATCGGTGGATTACCCATGGGGATTTTTATCCTGATTACAGTTTGAGGCTTTTTCGAAAAGATTGTGGACGGTGGGGAGGCAGTAGAGAACATGATAAAGTTATCGTTGAAGGAAAGGTTAAAAAATTGAAAGGCGAGCTCCTCCATTATTCGTTTCCTACAATCGATTTTACGATTACTAAACTTCCAGAGTACGCTAGTTCTTTTGCCAAAGAAGCATTGGAAAAAGGAAGGGGGTGGAGTTGGCTCGATGTACTCTTTAGACCTCCCTGGAGATTTTTTAGAAGCTACATTTTGAAATTAGGTTTTCTTGATGGGTTCCCAGGATTTTATGTGGCCTACATGGCAGCCTTTTCTAATTTTTTTCGGTATAGCAAACTTTTTGAATTGTCAAAAAGCTGCGATCATAGCAACCCTGCTCAAAGGGATCACAATCAAAGAAAATAGGGAACGATCACAGCTGGCCTTTATCTTTCTTTAAAGAAAGGCAAGAGACGTCTGCTCATGTATTTGATTTTGTTCATATCTGAAAAGGAAAGCCCTAAAGAAAGACCAAAGCGATAACGGAAAGGCAATTTTTGTTCCAATAGTTCCTTATGTTTTTTGAAATAGGCATCAGCAATAGAGAGATCCACGGATTTATAGGCTAGAAACTTTTGAAATCGGTTTTTTAGAATGGCTGCTTGTCTTGTTTCAGTGAGCATCTTTTCTTTTTTCAAATATTCAATCATTTCCTCAAGGAGCGCATCATGATCCTTAAGAATTTCTATAAAATGGCTAACTGCTCGGCTGTGCCTATGACCTACACGGTACACAGCCCCAGGAGTAGGACAATAAACAAACTTCAATTTATTTGTAATAGCGCGCATATAAAGGCTATAATCTTCGCAAAGATGTAAGTTGTCCCATCCGCCAATTTTGAGCAGTGATTGTTTTCGCCAAATATAGGATCCTATTTGTGGCATATCCCAGGAAAGCCATAAAATTAAAGGATCTTGGTAGGAGTCAGCACCTAGCAAATTATTTTGATGGATGGATGCCCCATTTTTCCAGATTTCAACATAAGTTGGAGAGTATAAGACATCGGCAGAATCGATCTGTTCTTTTGCTTCCTCAAATTGTGTTTTTATTTTTCCTTCCACTAAATAATCGTCATGATCTAGGTACTGAATCCATTCGCCAGTCGCTTCCAGAAGGATTAAATTTCTACTTTCAGAGGTATCCAATGTCTTTTTTAGACTGATAAGCTTAATTTTATCCTTGTATTTATTTAAAATAGAAGGAGTTTCATCAGTGGAACCTGAGTCAATCACTATTATTTCTTTTTTTTCCCAATCCTGGGATAGAGCACTTTCTAAAGTTTGGATAATCCATTTCCCCGGATTATATGCAGGAATGCCAATGGTGACTGTTGGATCCATTCTTGTAAAAGATATAGAATCCTTTTTATTTTATATTTTTTCGATTCTCAATAATTTTCGGCTGGACAACACCATTTTTTCATCTGAGCCTAAAAAGGCTTTGAATTTTTTCAGTAGCAAAGAATCCAAAAAGAGAATACGAAACATTGTATCTCCAAGACCCATCGACATAAAAAAGACCCACTGCTTTTTGCTTTCTTTCTAAAGCTACTGCTTCCTCTATTTTTCCTTCTTTTGCAAGCCATCTGGCAATTAAAAAATAGGCTTTACCAATTTCTATTTGAAGCTCAGGATCCATGCGGCCAGTTTGAATCAACCATTGTACCATCCTATCCATGCATTTCTTTTTTTGGTTAATGAAATCTAAAGCTTGTGCATGCGGCATAGGCTTGTTTCTATAATTCCAATAAGCCCCAGGAATCGGCGTCAAAGAAAATCTTAAATTCGATTGAATGGCTCTTCCTACAAGTTCATAATCATCAAACAGTGGGGCATCATCTCTCCAGCCACCAATTTTTATAGCCGATTCTTTTTTCCAAAGATACCCACCCGTTTGCGGCAGTTCGGAGGAAAACCAGAGAGAAAGCAAAGGTTTGTGCATTGTTTTGGCCGAGGGGACATATTTCTCTTTTCCTTCCGGAGAAACAGCAATGATAGGGGAATAGAAGACATCGATAGCATCTAATTGGGTTGTTAGAGAAAAGTGATTTTTAATTTTATTTGGCTCTAAGTAATCGTCGTGATCGAGCCACTGTATCCAGTGGCCATTGGCTCTTTGCAATGCTTCGTTTCTGGCTTTGGCTCTACCTATTTTTTCTTTGAAAAAAACATGCAAAACCGCTCCTCTAAACCTTTCAATAATTTCAGCTGTTTTATCCGTAGACCCATTGTTAATGACGAGGATCTCTTTGTTCGGCCATGACTGATTGAGAGCGCTAAGAATGGCCTTTTCGATTGTTTTTTCGCCATTATAGGTAGGAATGGCGACAGTCACAGTCGGTGGGTTCATTTATTAATACTCTTGGCGATACTGGAAAAAAAGAAAAGGGATTTAATGGGCTGTTTCGTTGTCTTGAGAATCTTGATTGGGTTGAGCAGAAGAGGACGAAGAGGAAGCATTGGCAGGAAGAGCGGCCGGAGGTTCAAAGGCATTTGGAAGGTTGGATGACTGGGAAAGAGATTTTAGCTCACGCATTCGAGAACGCATCGCATCCATTTCCTGATGCATCTCTTTTCTTTGTTCGATCAAACGAGTAACGATCGTGGTCAAACAATCGACTTTTTTTTCTTTGGGAGCCTTTTTCAGTTCTTTGAGAAGGCCGTCAAGCTCTTTGTCCTGTTTATCAAGTAGTCTGCGGAAGCTTTCCTGCATTTCTGATACGATGGCCCGCTGATTAGCATCCAACAGTTGATCCTCAGAGCCTCTTTTAAGGTTATGAGGTTGAGGAGGTGCTTGGGCTATAAGCCTGTAGGTTCCCGTTCCTATCAGGAAGAAAAAAAGAAAGGAAGCAATCCAGTGATTATGCCCAATAGAAAACCTTTTGGAAAAGTGGAAAAAACATGGAAAGGAATTCTTCTTTGAAGTGACCCTTTTATTCATGATGTTCTTTATGATTTCCCATCATTTTATGATGCATCGCTTTCATTTCCTCATGCATCTGAATCCGTTGATTGACCAGGGTATTTAAAAGGCTAACAACTTTATCCAATTTTTGGTCTTTAGGAGCCTTGTTCATTTCGTTAGCCAGTTTCTTTAATTCCTCATCCTGTTTATCCATCAATCGCTGCATTTTTTCATGCATCTCTCTAGCCATTTTATGCCTATAGGCTTTACCATGAGGATGGGAGTTTTCAGAAGAAGAGGATTGTGCTTGGGGATCAGCTTGAGACTCGGTAGGATTTTGAGCAAAAAGTGGAGACAATAATAGGCTTCCAAAAACAAAACAACAGCTAATATACTTTAACTTTTTCATTTTCATTGTATTCCTCATCCTTTTTTAAACCATGAATAGAAATTGTGTTTCTTTTTTTAGAAAAAAAATTAGAAGGCTGTCAAGCTCGTCACAAGCAAAAAGAAATGCATGAACACAAGCGTTAGTTCTTGGAAATGATTTTTTGACGTAATTTCTCAATTTTATCAATGAATGGTTCTGGTCCCCCAGGCATATAGCCAAAGGTGGAAAGCTCTTCACCGCTTGGAGACAAAAGGATCAATGTTGGAAAAGAATCCACGTTGTATTGGTTCGCTAAATCCTCATTCTGTTTTTTTAATTCTGCCGATTGAGTTTTATGCTGAGGGAAATCAACTTCGAGTAAGACAAGATTTTTTTGAGCATAGTTTTTGAACTCCTGGGTTGAAAAAACTTCTTTGTCAAGTTTTTGGCACCAAGGACACCAATCAGAACCGGTAAAGTTCATTAACAGCATTTTGTTTTCTTTCTTAGCTTCGGAAAGGGCTTGTGCATAATTGGTTAGCCATTTGGGATTTTCAGAAGCTAAAAGAAAGGGCAGTGGTAAAAAATAAAAAAAAAGTGTTATTATATAGAAGCTATTCTTGGTCTTAAGGAGAGGAATAAATTTATTATTGGTCATATAGGTATGATTTTAAAAGCCTTATGGTAAAAATCAACCGCTCTTTCTTTCTAAATTGTCATTGGGATATAAATTACTTTAAAACTATCTTACAATAAAAGAACTGTAGTTAGCATTATGATGAAAGAAAAAGTCACTAGTTTACGTTCCACCCCAGCAGAAAATTCCTTTGTCCAGTCGATACTCATTGTAGATGACGAAGAAGACGTGTTTTATTCTTTTCAAAGGTTTCTTGAGGCATTTCCTCTAAAGGCATATAACGCCAAATCAGGTGAAGAGGCATTGAAGTTTCTAAGATCGAATGCTGTCGATATCGTCCTTATGGATATTAGAATGGGCGGAAAGAATGGGTTGGAAACATTAAAGGAAATAAGAAAACTTTCTCCCCAACAAATCGTTATCATAATGACCGCCTATGGTACCTGTCAGACCGCCATTGAAGCCATGAAATTAGGAGCTTATGATTATATTCTAAAACCTTTTAACATTCTAGAGCTTAAATCGATCCTGATGAAGGCGATGGAAGCTTCTAAACTGACTAAAGAGGCTTCTAAAGAAAGTCCCCATTCTTCTGTCGATAGACATGGCCTTCAAATCATTGGCAACAGCCCGGCCATGCAGAAAGTTTACAAATTGATTGGGCAGGTGGCTCCAACGAATGCAACCGTTTTGATAGTAGGAGAAAGCGGCTCAGGTAAAGAACTTGTAGCAAGAGCCATTTATCAGTATAGCCTTCGATCTAATAGACCATTTATTGCTATAAACTGTGCCGCGATCCCAGAGAATCTTCTTGAAAGCGAGCTTTTTGGTCATGAAAGAGGCTCCTTTACAGGTGCCATGGCACAACGGATTGGAAAGTTTGAACAAGGGGATGGAGGCACTGTATTTTTGGATGAAATAGGGGAGATGCCTATTACTACTCAGGCAAAAATTCTAAGAGTGCTTCAAGAAGGGGAATTTTGTAGATTGGGCAGTAATGAGCCGATCAAAACAGATGTGCGTATTATTGCAGCTACTAATAAAGATCTAGCTGCCGCTGTGGCTAAAAGGGAGTTTCGAGCCGATCTCTATTATCGACTCAATGTTGTTAAGCTAACACTTCCTCCGCTAAGAGAAAGGGTGGAGGACATTCCAGCTCTTGTGGATCATTTTTTAGCAAAACATCGTCGGTATCTTCCCAATGCGGCTTCGCGGGTTTCACAGGATGCCATAAAACATCTCATGGCCTATCATTGGCCTGGGAATATTAGAGAATTAGAAAATGTCATTCAAAGAGCGATGGTTCTGGCAACAAGCGCTACAATCCAGAGTTGCCATCTACCAGAAGAAATTCGGTTCTATGAAAAGATAAAAGAGTCAAAAAAGACAAGCTCGGTAGAGCATTTTAGCAAAGAGTTGAATGCCCTTATAGAAGAAATTGTGGCTGCAGAGCGTAAAGAAAATCGTATAGAAAATCTGAAAACGCTATTCCATTGGATTTATAATCACGTTCTTGAGGAATGTGGAGGAAATGAATCAAAGGCAAAAGAAATTTTAGGCTTTCATCCTTCTAGCGTTGATGCCATAAAGTAACAACACGCTTCTACCCGTTAGAATGGGTGCGCTACTCTTTAGCTAGGGCTTGGAGGTTCTAGAGAGTTTCTAAGGGGGAAGTATCCACGAAAAAAGTACGGGGAAAGAGAAAGTCTTATAGTGGAATAAGACCGCACTTTCTCTTTTTTTTCTTAGATAGCTCTTCTTCTTATTTTGCACAAGAAGGACAACGGCCATAGAGAATAATCTCATGTTCCTGAACAAGAAATCCTTTGGGAACAAGTTCTTCGATCTTGTCAGTGCATTTCCCAAATTCGAAAATTTGGTGGCAGTCTCGACAATAGAAATGATGATGGTGAGCCCTTCCAGAAATTTCATATCGTGGAGACTCTCCTGGAATTTCAACAGTTACGACTTTTTTATTTTCTTTTAGGATTCGTAGTAATCGATAAACCGTTGCAATACCAACAGAGGGGACAAGTAAAGAAGCTCTAGTTTGAATTTCAGCAGGGGACAAAGGACTTTCCGCGCTACTCAATACACTGACAATGGCTTCCTTTTGCTTAGTTTTCCGTGCCATAAGCTTAACTCACTATGAATAAAGAGGATAGGATAGTCAAGAATAGAGATAGGAAAAGCAATTAATAAGTGTGGAGGTTAATCCATCTTCCAATTCACTGCTATTGGTTCCTTAATGCCATTTTCATTAAAATAATACACTTTGCCGTTTTTTACTCCATATTCATGGAGAAGTTTTGTAATCTTCACGTCATAGCAGCAATATTCTGCAATATCCAATAATTTTCCTTCTTTCCACCATCTTAAAGCCTGTAGACCGTGAGCGGTTTTCCCTATTCCTAGAGTTGCTCGGGCTAACTGCTCGAGCTTGATGCGTCTAGAAATTCTTTTTTCGATATCTAAGAGCAGATCGATACAGGGAAGAGTGGATAAACTGAAAACAGAATATGAATCAAGAACTGGTATATCAAATCCCAAGATATTGAAACCGATAATACAATCCGATTCTCTCAGCATGGCTAGCAGATGATCTACTTCTTCTTCTCTAAAAATGAAATATTTGTTATGCAGGCTGCTATAGATGACAGCAATGGAAATCCGCATTAAATGTTTTTTTTGCCAACCTCCGACCTCAGAAGCACTATTTTGGGTTTCTATGTCTAAGTAAATGATATGCTTGGTAGCCACTCTTAAAATATATTTCCTAACATGATTTTCTTGCCAGGATCAACCCAGAAATTGTCAAGAAATGGAAGCTGAAATAGCTTCAGCTGAGCTTTGTCTAGTTCATGATCTTTTAAGCAATATCCACTTCATTCCCCAAGAAGCATAAAATCCTTTTTGTTTGGAATGGATTCAGTCCTAATGCTTGTAAAGGCCTATAGCCTTTCATAAGCCAACAAACTGCTTGCACCTTAGCTTTTGGGTTTCCTAGAGCAAACTTTTTCTGATTATTGAAAAGAAGCAGGTCTCCATTGGGAAGAGGCTTCTTTTTCTCTAGCTTTTATTGCCGAATAGATGATAGCTTGTTCCCCATATTTTATCCACGGTCCAGGGGGTACAAGACAATCATCGACAATTCTCCAATCCGTTAAATTCATACCGCTTAATCCTAAATAATCTCTAACGGCGGGTGATACATCCAATCCAGCTTGGTTATGATCACGCGGTCTGTCTGGACCAAAGACATAGGAAGCAAAATCACTTCTTAGTGGGCCTACATCTTCCCACTGGGCATAGGCGACTTTTCCGCTTTTTGATCTAATTTCTACCCAACGCCCCTTACACTGAGAGACGAAGCGGTTTTCAGGGGAGGGAATTTTGTACCATGGCACCCATTTTCTAGCTAAATCTGGATAGGCAACATCGTTGAATGGAAGAGCCACATAAAAGGGGTTTAAAGTAGCTGCGAAATGACGCGGCAGAAAACCAACTCGTTTAATAGGGTCATCAAGTCCCCCGTAATTTTTTCTCCAGTGAACATCCCAAGCACTGGTAGAGCAAGCAGCTCCGCTGAGTGGAGTTCTTCCTTCTCCAATCCAAAAAACAGTCGTAACGATATTCCGATGCCAAGGATAGGCATGGTCACGATTTTCAGTTTTTAGATAGTCTTTATACGAATATCCGAAAAGAGAATGGGTTAAAAATAATAGGAAAGTTGAAAGTAGCAATTTAGACTGTATCGCTTCTCTCCCAAAAGCCAGCACTCTCACCTCCTTTCGAATATTTAATTTCGTGCTTTTTTTCTAGAAATTTTGGAGTAGCGAGTCAATAACTTTTTTTCTCTATAGATAAAAAAGTTTTTAATAGCGAAAATGATAGGTGACTTGGCTACTTAAGCTTGTCGAAATATCTTTTTTATGCAAGCAAGCTATTTAGTAGGGCTAGTCTCTCACCAAGGTTAATTCTAAAATCGATTCGGGACTTCACAGTTGCAAGGCCAAGCTCCTGGGCAGTAGCTCTTTTTTCCCAGCAGGAGTCCCATGGCAAATAAATGAGGCTGTAAAGCGGGAGGAAATTTTATTGATAGCAATCAAAGCTTTGGCAAATTCCTTGACATCAGTTTTGACTACCAGTACCGTATCAATTGCCAGAGGAATAAGAGGAGTAGGGATCGAAACAATCCCTGTCGACTACGGGTAATGAAATCCTCCAGGATATCAGAAATAAAGCCCGGGTAGCCTCTTTTTTTAGTTCTATCATTAGCCATAAAATTAATTGTTGCTAATGAAGAAGGATAAAAGTAAAATAAAAAATTTAATCATAACGATAAATAAAAATGGTAGAATTAGAAGATCTTATAAAGTCTGGAACATATTTTGGTCATAGGAAAGACCGTTGGAATCCCAAAATGGCTCCCTTTTTACTCGGACTGAAAGGGGGCATTCATTTGATAAACCCCAATAAAACAATGGAATGTTTAAAGAGAGCTGCAGATTTTTTGAAAAAAACATCCATTGAAGGGGGAAAGGTTTTGTTTGTTGGATGTAAACGCCAAGCCCAAGGTCTTATTGAGGAGATAGCTAAGAAAAGCGGTTCTTTTTATGTGAATTATCGATGGCTTGGAGGAACATTGACAAATATGGTAACTATCCGCAAATCGATTGCACGTATGAAGTGGATAGATCAACTGGAAGCCAGTGGCACAATGGAAAGGCTCCCCAAAAAAGAAGCAGCCAAATTGAGAAGGGAGAATGCTAAGCTTCATCGAAGCTTGGATGGAATCAAAGATATGGAAAGGCTTCCTGCGGCAATCGTGATTGTCGATGTTGTAAAAGAAGAGATTGCGGTATCCGAGGCAAGAAAATTGGATATACCTATAGTTGCTATTGTTGATACCAATGGAAACCCTGAAAAAATCGATTATCCAATTCCTGCCAATGATGATTCTATCCGTTCTATTCGAACAATTTTGGAAGAAATTGGTAATGCCATAATGGAGGGGAAAAAGGAAGGGGGATTTTCTCTTCCTGCAGAGAATGCCGGCAATATGGCTTCGGATGCGACGCTTTTGTCAACTAATTAAGTTCCAAATGATTTAATAATAAGAACAACAAGAGTAAATAAAGCTTTCTCCAATTCTTGTTGTTTGAATTCAATTTTTTGGGGGGTGTTAATGGAAGGAGATATATGAGCAATGCGATTTCTGCCCATTTAGTCAAAGAGCTTCGCCAAAAAACTGGAGCTGGTATAATGGAGTGTAAAAAGGCTTTAGAAGCTTCGGGAGGGAGCATCGAAGAGGCTGAAAAATGGCTTCGTCAACAAGGGATGGCCAAAGCAAGGAAGAAATCTGAAAGACAGACCCCTGAGGGGGTAATTGCTTCCTATATTCATGCTGGCGATAAAATAGGAGTCTTAGTAGAAGTAAACTGTGAAACTGATTTTGTTGCTCGCACTCCAGCTTTCAAAGAATTTGTTAAAGAGATAGCTATTCAAATTGCGGCAGCCAATCCCAAGTTCATCTCCAAGAACGATGTTCCTAAAGCGATCCTAGATTCTGAAAAAAACAAAATTATCAGCACTTTGAAACTTGAGAATGATGAAAATTTGGATCGGATTGTCCAAGAAAAGCTGGAAAAGTTTTTTATTGATAACTGTCTGCTGGAGCAACCGTTCGTTAAGGATCCTAGCATCACTATTAATGATTTACTCTGTCAGCGCATTGCTCAGATTGGGGAAAACATTGTCATCCGCCGTTTTGTTCGATTCCAGGTAGGTGAAGAATTGGAAGAGCTTTCCTAGTTAAAAAAATATTGTAAGGGAGCAAGCCCGATTTTGATTGTAGCCTTAAGAAAAGCCTAGCTTAGAGAAACGCAGTATACAGAGATTTGAGTGTCTTAAAGTATTTTAGTTTTATTATCACTAGGAAATAACTCGCTAAAAATATAAAAAAAATTCTTTTGAATCTTGATCTTGTTTTTTTCTTTTATTAGCATTGGTTTTTGCTCGAAAGAAACATTTCAGATAAATTTAATCTGCTCCTTTTCCTATAGAGATAGGACCCAACAATGTTCAACAAGATCTTAATTGCCAACCGCGGTGAAATAGCATTAAGAATCATCCGAGCTTGTCGTGATCTGGGTATAAAAACTCTAGCCGTCTATTCAGAAGCTGATGAGAAGTCCCTGCATGTTCAACAGGCAGATGAAGCGATATGTATCGGCAGTGGGCCTGCAACGGAAAGTTATTTGAGGATGGATAGGATTATCAGTGCTGCAGAAATAGGGGATGTCGATGCGATTCATCCAGGATACGGTTTTTTAGCTGAAAATCCTCATTTTGCTGAAATTTGTGCCAACTGTAATATCAAATTCATTGGTCCAAAGGCAACGATCCTGAAGAAGATGGGAAATAAGGCCATGGCTCGGTTTCATGCGAGAAAAGTGGGCGTGCCCGTGGCACCGGGAAGTGACGGCATTGTGGAGTCAGAAAAGGAAGCTTTGAAAATTAGCCATCAGATTGGCTATCCAGTTATTATTAAAGCGGTTGCAGGAGGAGGGGGAAGAGGCATGCGGATAGCTCATAACGATGTAAGTTTGGTTCAGGGGTTTGTCGCTGCGAAGCTTGAGGCGGAGAAATCTTTTGGAGATGGCAGCTTGTACATCGAAAAGTTGATCGAAGATCCACGACATGTCGAATTTCAAATCTTAGCTGATACCAAAGGAAAAATTGTTCATGTTGGTGAACGGGATTGTTCCATTCAGCGAAGAAATCAAAAGCTTGTCGAAGAATCTCCATCCCCTATTGTGGATCCAGCCTTAAGAAAAAGAATGGGCAAGACAAGCATCCGACTTGCTGAATCAGTCGATTATGAAGGGGTGGGAACAGTAGAGTATCTGGTAGATAAAGCCGGTAATTTTTATTTCATCGAAATGAATTGCAGGATTCAGGTGGAACATCCAGTGACCGAAGAAGTCTATGGTGTCGATCTAGTCAAAGAGCAGATCCTTGTAGCTGCTGGTTATTCTATAGGCAAAGAATGGGAAGAACTCGAACCTAAAAAACATGCCATAGAGTTTCGGGTTAATTCAGAGGATGGTTTGCAAGACTTTCGCCCAAGTGCCGGCAAAATAGATTTCCTACATCTTCCTGGTGGACCTGGCATCCGTGTCGATTCTCACCTTTATCAAGGAATTGAAATTTCTCCCTATTACGACTCTATGCTCGCCAAAATTATAGCTATTGGCAATTCCAGGGATGAAGCAATCGCTCGGATGAACAGAGCATTAAATGAAACAATTATTGAAGGGGTTAAAACCACCATTCCAATAGGCAAGTCCGTTTTTCAAAATACAGATTTCAAAACGGGCGATTATACGACCAATCTTATAAACAAAATTCTGGCTGCAAAAAAATCTCTGGATGAGCATTGAAGGATTGAATGAAACGGGACATTTTAAAAAAAAAATTTCTGTTAAGTCAGGGGCGATTGTATGGGATTTTGGATCTGGGATATGTTCCTGCTGAAAAGCTAAAAGCTTATAGTGAACAACTTGCCGAAGGCAGAGTGGATATTTTACAACTTCGAGCAAAAAATCTAGAAAAAAAGAAAATCGCAGACCTTGCCCGGGAAATACAATCGAGCTTAGTGGAGAAAGAGATTCTTTTTATAATCAACGACTATCCGGATATAGCTTTGGAAATAGAGGCTGATGGAGTACATTTGGGTCAAGAGGATATGCCTATTGAGCAGGCAAGAAAATACTTAGGCGAGGAGTTCTTAATCGGGAAATCGACTCATACTCTCTCTCAAGCTCTAACTGCTTCCCAGGAGCCAGTGGATTATATAGCTTTTGGACCTATTTTCAAAACACCAACCAAGCCTGATTATCTTCCTGTTGGGATTGAATCAATAGCTGCTGTCAAAGAGAGGATTAAAAAACCGGTCTTTTTCATCGGAGGGATAAATAAAGAAAATATTTCTTTGGTTTTGTCTGCTGGAGCTGATCGAATAGTCATGGTTTCTGCTCTTTTAGGCGCTAAGGATATTCCAGAATTTTGTCGGCAAATGAGAAATCTTTTGTCTTTAAAAGGTCTTCTAGCCAATTAGAAATAGGGGTTTTGGCCATTATTTTTGCAGTGGATAAATCATGAAAGTCATCCTTGTCTCACGTTTTGGGGGGCCTGAAGTTCTTGAATTGAAAGAAACTCCCCTTCCTCAGCTACGCCCGGCCTCGGTCCTGATAGCAGTTAAAGCAGCTGGGGTCAATCCAGTAGATACCTATTTAAGGGCAGGTAGTTTTGGTTACCAACCAAATCTTCCTTTTATACCAGGTATCGATGGAGCCGGTATTATTGAAGAAGTCGGCGAAGGAGTATCAAAGTTTCATAAAGGTCAAGCCGTTTTCTTTCAAGGAGTCTTAGGCAGTTATGCACAATACATTGTTTGTCCTGAAGATCGGGTCTTTGAACTTCCTCAAGGTTTTTCTTTTTCACAAGGCGCTGCCATTGGAAGTCCTTATGCGACTGCCTATCATGCATTGTTCCAATGCGCTGGTGCTGAAGCAGGGCAAACAGTTCTTGTTCATGGGGCTAGTGGTGGGGTTGGGATAGCGGCTGTACAGTGGGCCAAGAGTCGTGGGCTTCGAGTTTTGGCTACAGCAGGAACAGCAAAAGGCAAAGAACTAGTGCTCGATGTGGGGGCTGAGATGGTCTTTAATCATGGAGAAGAAGGGTATGTTAACAAAATTTTAGAATATACTCAAAATCAAGGAATCGATATCATTCTAGAGATGCTTGCGAATAAAAACCTTGAGAACGATTTTTCTCTTTTAGCGAACTATGGCAAAATTCTTGTTATTGGAAATCGGGGCAAAATTGAAATCGATCCACGAAACATCTTAAGAAAAGAGATTTCTGTCATTGGAGTAAATCTTTTTCTTGCAAGCTCTTCTCAAAGAAAAGCCATATTCGCTGCTATAGAAGCAGGCTTGAAAAATAAGAGCTTATGGCCAATCATTCGTGCAGAAATTCCATTAGAGCAGGCAGCGTTGGCCCATAAAATGATTATGGAAGGGGGAGCGACTGGCAAAATTGTTCTTATCATTTAACCAGTCTTTTTTTCCTATTAGAGATTTAGAACCTCATCACTCCAGTGTAGTTTAGGCTTTGCCAATTCTGTATTAATAATAAAAAAAGGGCTTCCAGTTTGGAAGCCCTATAATTAATTATAACTCCTAACTTTTTACCAAAACACATATTTAGCACCAAGCACTCCAATATAGTTCAGCATTTCCCCAAAGTGCATGGACTCATTACCTACTGCAGTCCCGTAATTAAGAATCGGATTGTTCATGTAGAGGAACTTAAATTCCACAAACAAACTGAGTTCTCTTGTAAAATAATATTCAGTACCAGCAATTGGAGTAAATACGAATCCACCGTCGGTAGTGCTTGCCCCATTAACAATCCCGTGACCTAAAATACTCTGACTAATATTACTTGCAGACAGGTAATAACCACCAACACCCATACCGATATATGGAACAAGCTTCCAAGGCGTCACCAACTTTAATAATCCATTAATAGTCAATATCCCCATGTTTAACTGCATGCCCGTATTAGTCCCGAAGCCTGTAAAAACTCCAGCATGACCAAAACCCGTGACTCCTGTACCTGACTGAGAATTCCCAATATAAAATCCATCAAATTCTGCGGCAGGCATTAAATACCACCCTTTACCAGCCAGGTTATCTCCAAGTTCCCATCCTTTCCACTGATAACCAACTTTGACACCACCAACCCACTGCCAATTACCTCCTAAATTTCCATTGCCAATCAACCCAGAACTGAAATTTGAGGTATAATGGTTGGTATCCATGTAGCCAGCGCCCCCATAAAGGCCTGCATATAATCCTTCTTTGGGACGAAACGCTTCTTCTTTGGATAATTCTTTCTGTTCCTTCATCTCCTTGCTGGCTTCCTTCATTTCTTTATCCCCGCCTGCACTGGATAAGTCCGTCGATGTGGAAGCCGCACTATCTCCTTCTTCAATTCCCGCTCTCAAAGGTTGTATCACTGCAAGTGTAAACAAACCAATTGCAGGTACCAAATAACGGAGTGTTTTCCTCCTCTTCATAGTATATCCTCCTTCTTTTTCATATTTGGAATAACATTTATGCTATTCTTTCTGTAAGTTTTCTTTTTTTCAAAATTTACAAGAAATGTCAAACAAATTTCTAAAATATTTTGGAAAAATAAGAATTTTTTTTATTTCCCTAACACTTTTACCTATTTTTTTCTTATTCTTCCTTTCCATTTCTCCAAAATCTTATTTAAAGCAAATACTTACTTACATTAAGGTTCATAGATTGATCAACACTTTTTTTATAAAAGTTTTCATTTTTTTTAGTATTTTTTACAAACCTAGCTAGCGACTATACGCCTTTTCTTGTAGCACTTTTAAGCATCTCTCACATACATGTGGAAATTCAGGATCTTCATTCCTCTGGGCAAAAAGACTGAATTTCCAGCACCGTGGGCATTTTCCTCCTGGAGCTTTTATCACTTCGATTTCCGTTTTTTCTGCTCGGCAAAGTTCCAACTGCGATACCAGCAATACTTCTGTTAAAAGAGGAATGTCTTTTTCTTCAAATTCATGCGTATGAAGGATTACCTTCGCTTCTAAGTTCTTCCCAATTCGCTTCTCTCTTCTAGCTTGCTCCAGTTCAATATTGGCTAGATCCCTTAATCGCAATATTTTTTGCCACCGTTGCTCGAGCTGTGTTCCCTCCTGTTTGTCTTTTTCTGTAGGAAAAAGCTCAAGATGGATTGAATTCTTTTTCCCAAAACCTCGCCATGCTTCTTCTGCGGTAAAAGGGATAATTGGAGCAAGGAGTTTAACAAGAGATTCAAAGGCTCGGTGCAAGACGGTTTGTGCTGACCTCCTAGAAAGCCAGTTTTTCCCATCGCAGTACAACCTGTCTTTTAGGATATCGATGTAAAAACTCGATAGCTCAACAGAACAAAATCGGACTAAAGATTGATAGACCTGTGGAAATTCATAGTTGGCATAGGATGCTTTTGTTTTTTTAATTAGTTGATCGATGCAAAAATCAAAATACCTATCGATTTCCAAGAGCTCATTTTCGGGGACGGAATGGATGGTAGGATCGAAATCAAAGAGATTGCCTAAAAGGATCCTTAAGCTATTCCTAATCAATCGATAAGAATCAGAAAGCCTAGAAAATATTTCCTTGGAAAATGGAACATCTTCAGAAAATTCTTCACTGGCCACCCAAAGCCGAAGAAGATCAGCTCCATATTCTTTAATCTGTTCAGATAAGTCTTTGGCACCTGAGGATTTGGAAAGTTTTTTGCCATCAAGATCGACCACAAATCCATGAGTAAGTACGGATTTAAAGGGTGCCTTTCCTTTTGATGCCACCCCAAGCAGCAGGGAGGATTGAAACCAACCGCGATGTTGATCGCTTCCTTCAAGATAAAGATCGGCAGGATTTTCTCCCCTAGGTACAAGCACTGCAAAATGGCTGGAACCTGAATCTATCCAGACATCGAGCGTATCCATTCCTTTTTCATAGCCAGATGGAACATCAAACTTTTTTCTTAGCTCTTCTGAATCTAGTTGGAACCACAAATCGGTCCCTTGCTCTTCAACCATGTCGGCAAAGCGTCTGATAATTTTTGGATCGAGGAGCGGCTCGCCATCTTTTCTGTAAAAAACCGGGATGGGGATCCCCCAGTATCTTTGCCGAGAAATACACCAATCTTTGCGGCTTTCAACAGCTCCTTTGATCCTGTTTTCTCCTCGCTTAGGGATCCATTGAACCTTTTCAATTTCATGGAGAGCTTGGATTTTGAACGCTTCAATATTGATGAACCATTGGGGCACAGACCGAAAAATAATAGGGGTTTTTGAGCGCCAACAAAAAGGATAATCATGAACATAAAGTTTTTTTGCCCATAAAAGCCCTCTTTCTTCGAGTATGTCACAAAGGAGAGGATTGGCATCGAAAACATTCATCCCAACGATCTTTTCTATGCCGCATTCTTTTGTGAATCTTCCCAAATCATCCACCGGAGAAAATACTGCTAATCCTTTTTCTACCCCCAGTTGATAATCTTCCATTCCATGGCCTGGAGCAATATGGACAATCCCACTGCCCGTTTCTTCACTGACAAAATCAGCTGCGTAGACTTCCCCATACCTAGGGAGAAGGGGATGAACATATTGTAACCCTTCCAGTTTCTTACCCCTAGAAAAAGAAAGGATTAGAGTCGATTCAGAGAGTTTAGGAATTGTTGGTGCAAGCTTGGAGGAGACGATAATATATTTACTGCCTACACTTCTTAACTCATAAGAGAGATCAGGATTTACTGCTAAAGCTAAGTTTGCAGGCAAGGTCCATGGAGTCGTTGTCCAAACAAGAAAAGAGGAGCCTTGAGGCAACCCTCCTTCTTTGCAGCTCATCTCTGAAACAGGAAATTCCACATAGATGGAGATGTCTTCCTTTTTCTGATATTCTACTTCGGCTTCGGCAAGGGCCGTTTTACAGCCAATACTCCAAAAGACAGGACGCAGTCCTCGGTAGACTAATTTTTTTTCGACTAGTTCAGCGAAAAGTCTTAGCTCGTTGGCTTCGTAATGAGGATCCATGGTGATATAAGGATTATCCCATGCTCCGAATACACCAAGCCGCTTGAACTGTTCTTTTTGCACTTCAATCCATCGCTTAGCATATTCCTTACACTTTTCCCGGATGGTAGGAGGATCATTGGAGAAGGAGGGGGTCTCGCTCATCACCTTATGTTCAATTGGTAGTCCATGACAATCCCACCCAGGAATATAAGGACATTGAAAGCCAAACATATTTTTGGATTTAAGAACAATGTCTTTAAGTATTTTGTTCAGCCCACTGCCCATATGAGCTTTGCCGTTGGCAAAAGGAGGCCCATCATGAAGAATGAACTTAGGACTGTTTTTTCTCAGTTCCAAAAGGGTTGCATAGACCTTTTCTTTTTCCCATACTTCGATCCATTGAGGCTCCCTTTTGGGAAGGTCAGCTTTCATTGGAAACTCTGTTTTGGGTAATAAGACAGTAAGACTGTAATCCATGAAAAATCCTCTTTAAAAAATGGTTCTAAAAGTTTCCATTCCTTCAAAAGGAAGGGCTTAAATTCTTTAAAAACCGAAAATCATTTTCGGAGAACAATCTCAGATCCGGCACCTGATGGACAACCATCAAGTATCTTTCAATGCCGAAGCCAAAAGCAAATCCAGAATATACTTCTGGATCTATTCCCATATTTAAAAATACTTTTGGATGAACCATCCCACAACCACACAGCTCCAGCCATCTGGGTGCTTCTCCCTCCTGCGTAGCGATGGCCCCATCTACTTCAAAACTTGGTTCAGTAAATGGAAAATAATGAGGCCTAAACCGAAATTGCAACTGATTTCCTAAAAGCTCTCTAAAAAAATATTCAAGGGTTCCTTTGAGATCGGCAAGACTAATTCCTTTATCAACAACTAACCCTTCGACCTGCCAGAAAACGATCGAATGAGTGGCATCGATTTCGTCTCGTCTGTAACATCTTCCAGGAGCAATCATACGGATCGGCAGTTGGTTTTTTTTCATGACCCGTATCTGGACTGGAGAAGTTTGTGGACGCAAAAGCAGCCTACCAGGAGAATTGTCTTCAAGGCTTAGGTTTTCTTTGATATAAAAAGTGTCTTGTTCATTGCGGGCAGGATGCCCTAAGGGAATATTCAATGCATCAAAATTGTTGTATTCGCTTTCAATTTCAGGGCCACATTCGATTGTAAAGCCGATTCTTTGGAAAATCTCGATAATTTTTTTTAGAGCGATAGAAATTGGATGAAGCGTGCCAGAAAGAAAGGGTCTACCGGGCAGGGTACTGTCAGCTAAGGAGGGTGATGGAAAAGCAGACTGCGAAAAGGAATCAGCCGCAGATAAAGAAATTTCCTTCTTGTGTAGACTTTCCTGTAGCTTCGATTTGAGCTCGTTGAGTTTTTTGCCTACTATTGGTCTACTTTCTTTGGGTAGTTGGCCTATTTTTTCCAGTAAAGTGGAAACTATCCCCCTGCGTCCAAAATACTTGATCCGCAGGGACTCGATCGCTTCCTTGGTTGTGATGGCTGAAAGCTCTTCGGAAAAACGTTTTTCTAAAATTTCTAATTCTTTATCCATAGGAGGGTCCCAAACATTCATGGCAATATTTTGCTATGAAAAGACATCTAAGAGAGGGAACGAGAATTAAGCGTTGAACAAGCCGCCTTTTCATCCGTTTTTGCTCCTGCACTCTCTTCTTTGTCTAGCACCACGGGAGGTTTCGGACTAATAAAAAACATGGTTAAAATACCAATGCAGATCATAAGAGAGCCTATCCATTTGAAAGGCCAGCCTGGATCATAAAGAACCTGCAAAGTACTTTCGTTCAAATCTTGTGGGTTCCACGAGGATTGGGAAAACTTGTAGTTAAGCCCTAAGACTGATCTCCAAAATCCTCCAGGATAGGAAGCGGGATAATTCATATGAGCCTTCCCAATGACAATTTTTTTAGTTTTTGGGTCTTCAAACTTAAGGGTGCTGATAAAATCTGAAGGAGCATCAGAACCTTCATTTCTAGGAACTTCAAATTTTTCCAGGGATACAAAAAAGGGTAAGGAGAGGATCTTAAAACCATAACTAATTTGTAGTGGAATATTATTTAGTACAAAGCTTTGTGGATATCCAGAGAGGATCCAAAGGGCTTGGGACTTTTCCTTAGTTTGTTTGTCTTCTATCCAACCATGAATTCCCGGAGGGAGGACCTGAGCAATATTGGCTTGAGAAAGTCTTTGCTTTTGAATTTCACTGGTAATAGTGGCCGAAGGTTCATAGCGCAGTAGAGTGGCTGACCAGTCTGCCCATCCTAAAAGAAAGGTTTTACCGATAGCCATTTGTCCTTCCTGATAGGGTTTTCCATTGCGAAGGAGCTGATAGTTGATCGTTCCATTAGGAGCATCCCACATCCTAAAAACCAATTTTTGTGTGCGATTCTGTTGCCAGTACACATGCACAAGGATGGCTGGATTAAGAGGTTCTCCAGATAAGGAGGTGGGTTTACCCTCTTTTATCGAAAAATTTGGCCAATACTCAGCAACTTCCATTTTTCCCTCCGCTGGAAGATCGACCACCTTCTGCATGATTTCATTCAATGGCCAAGCCCTTTTTTCTCCATCCTGGCTGATAACCACAACATAGAGAGATCTGTTCGATGGGGAAGGGTTGTCCCATAAAAGAAAATATTTGTAAATAGAATTGACCCCTTCATGGGCATGAATGACAGATTGATCGGGCGCATTGGCAAAAAGGACAGCTGATTCATGGAAAGTCTCTCCATCTGAGTCGGATGGCTCTTTCATTTCAATTCTTGCCATTCCAAAAAAATCTTCATACCACCTAGAAGGATCATTCTTCAATAGCACATAGGTGAACTTTTGATTAGCCATTTTGCTTTTCAATTCAATAAGGACTCCTGGGCTTCCAGAATTTTGTTGAGGAGATAAGTTTTCACTGAGAAACAGTTCTTTGGCATAATCATCGGTATAAAACTTTAGTCCTGTTCCAGGAATGTCAATGGATCGTGGAGCCTTGGATGAAGGCCTCCAGAGTTCAGCAGGAAATCTGTATTCTTCGATTTCCTTCAGAATGGGATTCTGCACTAAAAGGACCGTCTCTTTAGTGGTTAATCTGTTTTTTGGTATCCCACCAGCTTCTAAGGTTATAAATCCCTCAAAGCCTTTTTGCAATCCAATCAAAGCACCAATCAAAAGGATGATAATCCCATAGTGGGTGACAATAAACCCAATATGTCTTTTTTTCCATGGAATCCGTGTCAATGTCACCGCAAAAAGATTAATGCACAGTAAAATAAGCCAGCCAAAAAACCAGGGAGATTTGTAGATATAAAACTGAGCAACCTGAGTATCTAACCTAGATTCTACAATTGTTGCTATTGCACAGCCCAAAGCTATCGATAAAAGAAGAAAAATCGCTAACCGAAGGGAGCCTAACAGATGGATGATTTTCCAATAGAACGAATTCTTTTTCCTTTCTTCTATGAGCTTTTTTCGTTCGATTTCTGATAAATTACTAAAAAATAATCTCACTTTTTTTTACTTGCTTAAAATAAAAGTATATAAAAAAACTTCTTAGATTCTAGGCGCATTAGATTCTCTTCTCAAGTATAAAATGGATCCCTTAAGAGTGTATTTTCGTTCACCCAATAGGTGCGTAGAAGCCGCTTTAGCTTTCGTAGGAAGATAGCCTTGGGTACCGAAAGAATTATATTTTCTTGAAAATAACTGGGCTACAATGAAAGAATAATGGCAAAGGATTAAGTAAAAAAAAAAGAGATTTTTTTTCAAGCATGGCATGGTTTGAGGAAATCCAGAATCAATAATTGTGAAAGAGTTACGTTTTTCTCCAGATTTAAAGATAGCGCGCGAAAAAAAACTTTTACCAATTGAAGAAATAGCAAAAAGCATTGCTATTCCCTCAAGATCCCTTGAATGTTACGGACATTTTATTGCCAAAATATCATGGCAATATTTAAAAGAGCTTTTTTCTCAGCCTAAGCGAGGCAAGCTCGTTTTGGTGACGGCTACAACTCCTACCCCTGCTGGGGAAGGAAAAACGACAACAGCGATTGGTCTCACTGATGGATTCAATCGATTAGGGCACAAAGCCATTCTTTGTTTGAGAGAGCCATCGATGGGCCCCATTTTTGGGGTGAAAGGTGCGGCCACCGGAGCGGGTCTTGCGCAAGTTGTTCCAAGAGAAGAGATAAACCTTCATTTTACTGGTGATTTTGCTGCAGTGGCGGCCGCACATAATCTTTTGGCTGCCTTGATAGACAACCATCTTTATCAGGGTAATGCCTTAGGTATTGATCCAAGAAAGGTAAGCTGGGGAAGGGTATTGGATTTAAATGACAGGTCTTTGCGAAAAATCCTTCTGGGGTTAGAAAGCAGAAAATCTTTCCCCAGAGTCTCTTTTTTTGACATCGTAGCGGCCTCTGAATTGATGGCCATATTGTGCCTTTCGCAATCTTACATGGATTTGAGGCAAAGGATAGCCAACATCCAGGTTGGCCGCAGATGGAACGATACAAAAGTTACGGCCGAAGATCTTGAGGCTGCTGGGGCTATGTCGGCCCTTTTAGTGCATGCTCTTAAACCCAATCTTGTCCAAACTTTGGAAAATAATCCAGTTTTTGTGCATGGCGGACCTTTTGGCAATATTGCTCATGGATGCAGTTCGGTGATGTCATTGAATACGGCCTTGCGGCTTTCTGATTGGGTGGTTACTGAAGCAGGATTTGGCAGTGATCTAGGAGGAGAAAAATTCGTTAACATACTATGCCGGCAGAGTGGTTTAAGCCCAGACTGTGCGGTGATAGTCACGACTATTCGTGCTTTAAAGTATCATGGAGGGATGGAGTTGGGTTCCCTGGCAAAAAAAGACTTAGCCTTTTTAGAAAAGGGACTACCTAATCTTTTAAGGCATATTGAGATTGTTGAAGAAGGGTTTGGAGTTCCTGCAGTCATTGGACTGAACCGTTTTAGCGTTGATAGTGAAGAGGAACTCGATTGGCTTGGCAAAAAACTTGCCGACATGGGGCATTCCTTTGTCATATGCAATCATTGGCAGCAGGGAGGACTTGGGGCTATGGATCTTGCAAGGAAAGTGATCGAAAAAAGTAGTCTCCATAAAAGTTATTGTAAGTTTAGCTACGCAGAGTCGGAGACTGTTGTCGAAAAGATTCGGAAGATCGCATTTAATATTTATAAAGCTGGAGATCTTTCATTCCATCCTACTGCATATGAAGAGATAAAAAGGATTGAAGATGAGGGACTAGCCCATTTCCCCCTATGTATGGCTAAAACGCAATATTCATTTTCTGTTGATCCCAATCTAAAAGGGGCGCCTCAAGGACACCATTTTTATGTTAGAGAAATCAGAGCGGCTACTGGGGCAAAATACATTCTTGTTTTGTGTGGGGAGATAAACACGATGCCAGGCTTGCCTAAAGTCCCTTCTTCCAGTCATATTGACATTGATGCCGATGGCAATATCATCGGGACCATTTAAAGTTTTTTCACCGGCTTTTTTTGCCGTTTTAGGATTCTTCTGAAGTCGAGCGAATCAATAAGATAGGAGCTTTTGCTTTCTTCCTTACAGGAATGGCTGTGGATCCCCAAAAAATTGATCCTACTAAGCCATGGCAATGGCTTCCCATAACTATCAAATCGACTTTTTTTTCTATAGAGACCTCAGCGATATGACTTGCGGCATCTCCATATTGGATGATGATTTCGGTATCGATGCCTTTTTCTTGGAAGAGCCTGGCTACCGCAAGTAATTTTTCTTTGTTGATGGCCATTTCTTTAGCCATACTATTTTCGACCGTTTCGTTAGAAACCACAGTCCATGATTCATATCCAGGAAAAGGGAAGGCAAAACCCGACATTACATGGAGGAGAAAGACTTTGGCTTTAAGAAAGCAAGCTAGCTCTTTTACATGAGCAATGATTGGGAGATCTCTTTCATTATTTTCCAGGGCTAAAAGGATAGATTTGTACATGAAATTAAAAAATGGCTATATTTACATTTAGAGAAATAATTTTTTTGTGCACGTCGTTAAAAAAAAATATACGATCTAAAAAAAAAACAGCTAATAGAATAGGATGTTTTTGGGATTGAGTTCTGTTTGTATTGGAGCAGCAGCTGTGTCCTCTATAGCGATAGCTGGCCTTGGCTTTGCTGTATGGAGCTATTATAAAAAAAAGAAAAAGTTATCTTTTATAGTTTTCTTTTTTTCTGCTCTTCTAGCTTTGGTTGCCAATCTATTTTGTTAACGGATTATTCCCCATCTTTTATTGAAAGGCCAGTAGACAATAAAGCCGCTGCCTACAAGATTTTGCATGGGCACAGGCCCCCAAAATCTACTATCGAGACTATCAGGACTGTTATCTCCCATCGCCCAAAGGCATAATGGTGGAACAGTATAGGTTTCGGTTGGATCGACTAAATATTGTTGGTTAGGTAAAATGACATAGCCTTGATAGCCATCTTTTTGCGATTCAATTTTTGCCATCATCTGATTAGGGGGAGTCGCTGATCCATTGATCAATAAAAATGGAGGGCGAATTTGGAGTGTATCACCCCAGATCCCTACGCATCTTTTGATATAGTATTGAGAGCCTTCGATTCCTTGAAGTCGCAGATTAGCCTCAATTCCCTCTATTCCAGTTGTTTTAAATACAATAACCTCTCCCCGTTTGGGGGGACGAAAATGGTAGATCAATTTATTGACGAGGACTTGATCCCCAGTATCTACTTCAAAATTCAAGACATGGTTCTTGGGCTCGAAGGACAAACCAGGACGAAGGCCAAGCTTATACTCTAAAAGATGAGGATTAGTCCAGAGGTAAGACTGTTCCCCACTATCGAAGGTAAGCTTAGAGTATTCAAAAAATATAAACTTCCCTCCTTCGATTTTTTCGAGTGTGCCTCCTTTTTTTAAAGAGAGGCTATGGTAGCTTTTGCCAAGAAGAACAAACTCCACAATCCTTTGGATAAAATTTGGAGGTTTTTCGTTTCTTTCGATAACCTGGATTCCGTACAGTGTCGGTTTCATGGAGTCTGTAGGAATTTTAAAAGGTTGCAAAAAATAAGCCCTGATAGCTAAAGCTACCACTAGCGCTACAAAAAGAACTTCAATATTTTCTTTCCATCCAGCCCATTTTGATTCAGGAAAAAGAAGATGAAATAACTTTTCGCCATCCTCCACGAGTGCCTCTAGATTACTATTCTTGGAAGAATTAATGGCAGATTGAAACCTTTGGAAATAGTCTAGAACTTGTTTGACTTGACTTTCATTGAGTAAGTCTTTGCGATAATTAAACTTTCTTCGAAAGTCTTTTAAAAATTGTAAAGCCATTTTTCTATTTTTTTTGGCTTGTGCTTCTTTCTTGTTAAGAAGTAGAAAATTCATGATTGTTTTATATCTGTTTTAAGGATTTCCAGGAAAGCTTCTTGAGGAATATCGACTTTACCAAATGTCTTCATTCTTTTCTTGCCTTCCTTTTGTTTTTCTAACAGCTTTCTTTTTCTTGTAATATCTCCCCCATAGCATTTAGCCGTGACATTTTTTCCAATAGCTCCTATATCTTCTCTGGCTATGATTTTGCTTCCTATGGCAGCTTGAAGGGCAATCTTAAAGAGATGTCGTGGAATGCGTTCCTTGAGTTTTTGAATGATCGCTCTGCCTCTGGACTCCGCTTTGGATGCATGCACAATGCAGCTTAAAGCTTCAATCGGTTCCCCATTGACTAAAATATCAAGTTTTACCAAATCACTGATCCGGTAACCTGCTGGTTTATAATCCATTGACCCGTAGCCGTGGGTAATGGATTTTAGCTTATCATTGAAATCCACAAGAATTTCGTTTAATGGAAAGATGCAGTGGAGAATCACCATATTTTGATCGATGGTTTCTGTAGTCTCACAACTACCTCTTTTTTCAGAAATTAGCTGCATCAATTCCCCGATATTTTTAGAAGGAACAATTAAATAAGTCTTTACTAAGGGCTCTGCGATATGCTCTATGGTGGAAGGATCAGGGAGTTTAGAAGGATTGTCCACTTCCAGGATTTCTCCGGAACGCAAATAGACTTTATACACAACACTAGGATAAGTGCTTAGTATGTCCACCCCATACTCTCTTCTTAGTCGTTCTTGGACTATCTCCATATGAAGCAGCCCTAAGAATCCACAACGGAACCCCGAACCAAGGGCAACCGAACTTTCTTGACTGATGGTAATTGCTGGGTCATTAATTTGCAGTTTTTGAATAGCATTCTTCAGTTTTTCAAATTCAGAGGAGTTTAGCGGATAGATCCCGCTGAAAACCATAGGTACAATTTCTTGGAAGCCAGGCAATGGAGAGGATGTCCCCCCAGTTTCCCAAGTTATGGTATCGCCGATTTTAATTTCGGTAGGATCTTTAATATTTGCAATGACGTAGCCAGAATTGCCTTCATATAATTCCTCTTCTGGTACCATTTTGGGATTGAAAATGCCCACTTCTTTTACTTCATAAGACTTCTTTGTCGATAAAAGAAGAATTTTCTCTCCTTTTTTAATTTTTCCAGAAAAGAGGCGAACGTAGAGAATGACTCCTTTAAAAGGGTCGTAAACGGAGTCGAAAATTAAGGCTCTGAGAATTTGGTCAGGAAAGGGTCGCGGAGGAGGGATCTGGCGAATGATTGCTTGAAGAATTTCATCAATACCGATGCCTTCTTTCCCACTTGCAAGGACGGCTGTGTCAGCTGGAATAGCAAGAATTTCTTCTAGTTGCTTTCTTACAAGCTCAGGATTTGCCGTTGGCAGGTCTATCTTATTAATAACGGGGATAAGAACAAGGTTATGTTTTTCTGCTAAGAAAACATTAGAAACCGTTTGAGCCTGAATTCCTTGTGTCGCATCGATGACTAAAAGGGCTCCTTCGCAGGCTGAAAGACTTCGAGAAACTTCATAGGAAAAATCGACGTGTCCAGGAGTGTCGATCAGATTGAGCTGATAGTATTGTTTTTCTTTGGGATAGAAATAGGTCATGGTGACGGGATGGGCTTTAATGGTGATGCCTCTTTCTCTTTCTAGGTCCATGGAATCAAGTATCTGATTTTGTAGTTTGCTTTCAATAACCGTTCCCGTAATCTGCAGAAGCCTATCCGAAAGCGTCGTCTTCCCATGGTCTACATGGGCGATAATGCAGAAATTTCTAATTCTTTCTCTTGGGATTTTTTCCATTTTTCAATGTAAAGGTGAACCCACTTCCATGATCCAGTCGACAAGATAGAAGAGAAGCTAGTGTTTAACCAGCCATTGGGTAATTTTCAACAAAATCTTTTCTTTTTTTTTTGCCTTCGAAGAAGAAACTAACTACCAATACATCAATCCATTAAAACATTGCTTTTCAATATAGCGGTAGAGAAAAGACCATTCAATTTGTTTTTATCTTTTCCTCACAGAGATAAGAGGCTGGATAAAAGCAACAAAGGGCAGCCATGGAGCATTTAGCCTTCTATAGGAGCCATAAATTCAGGACCTATAGGTTGAGGGATGGTTTCGGTAAGGATCTTGTCAATCATTCGCAGGTCTTCTTGAGCTAAACTCCATCCAGTGGCGCCAAAGGCTTCTTCTATCTGACTTGGACCTCTGGCTCCCCAAAGCACAACAGACACTCCAGGTTGCATCAGAGCCCAACAAGCAGCAAATTGTGCTAAAGATTTTCCGTAGCGGGCAGCAATTGGTCTAAATTTTTCCACAGCTTGAAGATAACGAAGAAAATTTTCGCCCTGAAACTTTGGATCTATTTTTCTCAGATCCCCATCGGGGAAAGTAGAATCAGGACGAAATTTTCCTGTTAACAATCCCCTACAGAGTACACCATAGGTCAGGGTTGCTATACCCTCTTTGATACAATAGGCTAAAAGTTCTTTTTCAATTTCTCTTTCGAACAGATTATAGGGTGGTTGATTAGTATGAATGGGAGCAGCCTTTTTGAAAAGTTCCATTTGCCTCGGTGAAAAATTACTGACCCCTATAGCCCGAATTTTCCCTTGTTCCTTTAACTTCAAAAGACATTCTGCGGTCTGTTCAAAGGGCACCTTGGAGTCTGGCCAGTGGACTTGATAGATATCTATGACAGAGAGGCCAAGGCGCCTTAGGCTATCCTCGATTTCCAGTTTGATTCTTGTAGGAGAAGAATTTCTCCTAATTTCCCCACGCTGATTCCATTCAAGACCAAATTTAGTAGCGATGACAATAGGATGGGATTTTCCTATGAGCCGAAGGGCTTTGCCAACTATTTCTTCTGCTTTTCCAAAACCATAAATGGGAGCTGTATCAATGATGTTGATTCCTCCATCGACAGCTTTGATTATTGCTTGGATAGCTTCTTTTTCATCGATTCCTCCCCACATCCATCCACCCATAACCCAGGTGCCAAGAGCGATTCTGGAGACTTTTTCGGCTATAGCAGGAATTTGAATGTAGTCCATAGGGTTTTTTCTATTCAGTTATTTATTTTTTAATTAATCGCGAAGACTAGTCATGGCTAGTGAAAAGCTTTTGGAATGTTTTAGTATTTAATTGCCTCCTTAACAAAAGGCTTCTCTTCCAATTCGTTTCTCCTTTTAGTCCATATACCGATAGACTGTTCTATCGCTTGCAGGATATTCGATTCATATAGGCCACAGCAGCTCTCTCAACTACCTGGTTTATTGACGGTATCAGCTTTCTTCCATACTTTTACCATCCATCGCCGTAATGCCCCTGCCTTCAGGCATGGGGATATAAGGCGATAAATTATAGCTATGTGTAGTATAATTATGTATGAACAGAAAAGAACAATTGAAATCCAATAAAAATAT
>NZ_LXQB01000014.1 GCF_004421185.1 Methylacidiphilum sp. Yel
GGCCGATGAGAGTGTCAGGGTCTATCAAAACCTCAACACCCTCATCGGAGAGCTTGCCCTGGCTAAATCTGGTCAGTTATCTCCAGGAATCCCCTGCCTTTAGGCATGGGGAGGATGTCAAATAATAAGGCCTCAAAACGTGGATTGTTGTTAGAGTCAACTACCCCGCCCTAAAGGGCGGAGCTTGTGAAAGCAAGCTAGGTTGACCAGGGAAAGCGGTAGTCAGTCCGCTACGTTTGCAACAGGTCGTTAAGACCCACTCCGGGATGCTTCCTCAGTCCCGGACACTGGAAGGTGGGGATCATGCTGGGCAAAGGCAAAGGCCTGAAGGTTCTCACCGACACCGCAAGGTGTGAGCCGGTTGCAGACATTCCCGAGAGGAGACGGGCAGAGATGCCTGCGTTAGAAGGCCCCTAAGGGCTTAGGAAAGCGGGCGTGGACGGTTGATGGATCGTGGAGGTGCCCGCCTGAACCAAGATCGCATTGGAGGAAGGAGACGGCGGGAACTGGGGCGGTTTACGCCGCCGCGCTATACCTCCCCGGCATGAATGCCAGGGGCTCCCGCGCAACTGGATGAAAAGAGTTTTTTATGGATTATCCAAGGAATAGGTTAGAAACCATTATTGCTTCTAAAAAAGAAGAAATAAAAAAGCTATTGCCTTTGCAGGCGAAGATGGAAAAAGAGCTAGCCAATCGGCTTTTCTCCAAACCACCTTTTGCCTCTGCTTTACTCCATAAGAAAAGGTTAGGATTGATCGCTGAATTTAAAAGGGCTTCCCCATCAGCAGGACCAATCGCTCCAACCAAAGATCCTGTGACGCAAGCAATAAAGTATCGTAAGGGGGGAGCAGACTGTCTCAGTGTGCTTACTGATTCGAAATTTTTCAATGGCTCTTTGGAAGATTTTAAGAAGATTAGGCAAAAGGTGACTCTCCCATTGCTGCGAAAAGATTTCATCATTCATGAAGTTCAGGTTCTAGAAAGCCTTCTTGTTGGGGCTGATGCGCTGTTGTTGATCGTTGCCGCCCTACCCTGGAAGCATTTTTTAAAACTCTATAGCTTTTGTCGGCAGCTTGGAATGGAAGTATTGGTAGAGGTGCATGACGAAGAGGAGATAGACAAAGCTCTTGAAGCCGGAGCGGAAATTATTGGAATTAATAATAGAGATTTAAGAACATTCTCCGTGGATTTGAGGACTACCAGAAGATTGCTTCCCAGGATTCCAGAAAATAAAATTGTAGTTAGCGAAAGTGGGATAGAAACTAGTGATGATCTCTGTGACTTAAGGATGAGGGGAGTCGATGCTGTGCTGATTGGAGAATTTCTCATGCGGAAAGAAAATCCTGAGACTGTCATTCCAGAATTTTTTGCTCCTTCTTCTTTCCCTAGAGGCAGAAGGAAAAGCCCGATTTTTTAGCTCCGGCAAGTGGCGCATCTATGAGCTTGAGTTTCTTTGCGGATTGTTCGAAAGTCTGGGTTAAAATATGTGGTATTACTTCTATAGAAGATGCGCTTATGGCTGTGGAGCTTGGCGCAGATGCTTTAGGTTTTGTCTTTTATCCCAAAAGCCCTAGATATCTAACAGTTGCCTCAGCTGCCAAAGTGATGCTTCGGCTTCCCCCTAGGATTGTGAAAGTGGCTGTCGTGGTTAATCCAAGCCAAGAACAAATAGAAGCCCTTGAAAAAGAACTGCCTATCGATCTTTGGCAGCTGCATGGAGAAGAAGACAGCAAGGCGGATTGCTGGCAATGTAGAAACATCATTAAGGCTCTAAGCCCTCCCTTCGAAAGGAAAATGGATCCATGGAAGGAAATCGTTCATGCTTTTCTTTTGGATTCTAAATCTGAACAATGGGGTGGGTCCGGTATCCCTTTTGACTGGAAAGAAATTGCAGGACTACGACGGCATTCTCAAAAACCTTTTATACTTGCCGGAGGCCTGAATCCGGAGAATATTCAAAAAGCACTCTTAGAAGTCGAGCCTTTTGGAGTAGATGTTTCCAGTGGAGTGGAAAGCTATCCAGGGAAAAAAGACAAAAAGAAATTGTTAGAATTTATAGAAAAATGCAAAAAAGAGAGACTTTTTCGTTAAAGCTTCCGGATTCTTTAGGCTATTTTGGTCCTTATGGCGGACGTTTTGCTCCGGAATCCTTGATGGAAGCCCTACTCGAGCTTGAAGAGGCTTATAAAAAGGCTCAAAAAGATCAACATTTCAAGGAAGAACTAGAGGAGCTTTTAAAAAATTATGCCGGTAGACCCACTCCCTTATATTATGCCAAAAGGCTTTCTTCTCTTCTTGGAGATAAAAAAGTCTACCTCAAAAGAGAAGATCTACTGCATACTGGAGCTCATAAAATCAATAATACCCTAGGACAGGTCCTTTTAGCTAAACGGATGGGGAAGAAACGGATTGTGGCAGAGACGGGAGCGGGTCAACATGGCGTAGCTACAGCCACTGCCTGTGCACTCTTTGGGATGGAATGCCGCATTTACATGGGTGAGCTGGATATGGAAAGGCAAGCTCTGAATGTCACTCGCATGCAAATGCTTGGAGCAGAAGTCTATCCTGTTAGAGTTGGGCAAAAGACTTTGAAAGAAGCTATTAATGAAGGATTGAGGGATTGGGTTATCAATTTGCATACTACCCATTATGTCCTTGGATCGGCTTTGGGGCCTCATCCTTTTCCAATGATCGTAAGGGATTTCCAAAAAGTGATTGGGGAAGAGTGTAGGGAGCAGTTTTTTAAGCAAGAGGGGAGGCTTCCAGATGTGGCCATTGCCTGTGTGGGGGGAGGGAGTAATGCCATAGGCTTTTTTTATGGTTTTTTGTCTGATCCGCAGGTGCGGCTTATTGGGGTAGAAGCGGGAGGCAATGGAGAAGCCCTAGGAGAGCATGCTGCGCGTTTTGCTTCTGGTAAACTAGGCATATTTCATGGGACAAAAACTTTTGTGCTACAAGATGAAAATGGGCAGATCGCTTCCACGCATTCCGTGTCCGCCGGGCTGGATTATCCAGCAGTCGGTCCAGAGCATGCTTTTTTAAGAGACCTCTCTAGAGTTGAATACTCGAAGGTTTCAGATACAGAGGCTTTGGAGGGTTTTTTCTTGTTGTCTCAGACCGAAGGAATATTGCCAGCACTGGAAAGTGCGCATGCTCTAGCCTACTGCTTGAAAATCTGTCGAAAACTTCCCAAAGGAGCCATTGTGGCCGTTAATCTTTCGGGGAGGGGAGACAAAGACGTCAATCAAATCGCAGCCCTCCAAAATAAAGGCCAAAGAGTCTGAAACTACGCATTTGGAGAAATTCCCAATTTTTCTAGGCTCCTGTGTGTGTTTATAACAAGCATAGAAGGCAGTAGGTTCTACGGTTAAGGTCCATCGCGAGAAGAAGCTTTTGACAACATTTCTTTGATGAGAGTAAAGAATCCGGTCTTCATGAGGCATTTAGCTGCCCATACTTTCAGAATAAAAGACAGGGGATCTGATAGATAGGAAATATAAAATTTATAAAAAATTTCAATTCAGTCCTCACCTTGTTGTAAGAAAAAAATAGTGTATGCTAAAGATTTTCTTTATTTTACGACTGTATTTTGAATATTTTTTTTAATGCAAAAGTTTTTTCGCAGAGAAGGAATTTTATTTGTAATATCGGCTCCTTCTGGAGCAGGGAAAAGCACTCTTTGTACTAATTTAAGGAAAAGTCCAGACTTCATCTTTTCCATATCCTGTACGACTAGGCCGCCTCGAGTAGGGGAAGTGGATGGAGAAGATTATTTTTTTCTAACTGAGGAAGAGTTTTTAAAAAAGTTATCGGCTCAGGAATTCCTTGAGCATGCGAAGGTTCACGGTCATTACTATGGAACGTTGAAGAGCACCGTAATCAATGCATTGAGAAACGGTACAGATGTCCTACTGGACATAGATGTTCAGGGAGCCAGACAGATCCGGCAAAGTAATGATCCCCTATTAAGAAATGCTTTAGTCGATGTCTTTATCATGCCTCCGACTATTGAAGAGCTGGAAAGAAGGTTAAGGAAGAGAGGAACAGAAACCGAAGAGGAGCTGGCAATTCGGTTGACAGCGGCCAAGGAAGAAATGAAACTTTGGCCGGAATTTAAATACACCATTCTTAGTAGTTCGATGGAAGAAGATTTAATAAAATTTAGAGCGATCATGCGTGCTGAGCGTTATCTAAGCCGGAGACTGACATTGATTGAAGAGTCTTTTTGAGATTTATTTTTAAGAACAGTAGGTGCTTTTTCCTTTGCAACACTCCATTCTCTACGAAGAGTACAGCCAGGAGCTAGACCAATAATTGGTTACTATAAAAAGCCTAGCTAATGAAAAACATAAAAGATTCATAAAAAATTAGTTGTTCTCTTTTATTATGCTTTGATTTTAGTGGGTATGTCCTACTATACAGAAAAAGTCCACTGCGTAAGAGTTCTTTCTATGAGCCAAGAGAAAACCATGGATTCTTTTTCAATAGTTCTTGGGGTGAGTGGATCGATTGCGGCTTTTAGGGCTGTGGAGCTTGCAAGTTTTCTAACTAAGGAAGGCTATACTGTGGATGCTGTTCTTACCCCGGGAGCCACTCAATTCATTAAACCGCTTTCTTTTGAATGCCTGACACATCGGAAAGCGTATACAGATGAGATGCAAGAAAGCTTGCTTAATGGCAGACCACTTCATATCGAACTAGCTCAGAGAGCAGGACTCATTCTTCTTGCTCCAGCTACTGCCAATATTATCGCAGAGTATGCCCTAGGTCTGGCGCCAAACCTGTTGACCTCCCTGTTGCTTGCAACCGTTGCCCCCGTATGGATTGCTCCAGCTATGAACGTTCAGATGTGGCGGCATCCTGCTGTACAGCAAAATGTGCAGACGTTGAAGCAAAGGGGGGTTGAATTTATAGGTCCAGAGGAAGGAGAACTTGCTTGTGGGGATTATGGTAAAGGGAGGTTATGGCCTGTGGAGGAGATCTGCCTGAAAATTATGAAAAAGTTTCCTTTGAAAAACATGGATAGAAAGGCTTTGAATAGATGAACCAAGGACAAAACAATGAATCTTATCCTCTTGTAGGAGTTGTTATGGGCAGTCGATCCGACTGGCAGACGATGAGGGCGGCTGTCGATATCCTTGAAAGGTTTTCTGTTAGGTATGAAAAAAAAATTGTATCCGCCCATAGAACACCCGAGCTTCTCAGGACCTATGGACTGAGCGCGGCTAAGAGAGGGATTCGGGTAATAATTGCAGGAGCCGGTGGAGCTGCGCACCTGCCTGGTATGATTGCTTCTTATACGAGGTTGCCTGTCCTTGGCGTACCCATTGAGAGTAAAGTGCTTCGTGGAGTGGATTCGCTCCTTTCAATCGTTCAAATGCCATTTGGGATACCGGTTGGCTGTTTAGCGATTGGAGAAAGTGGAGCAAAAAATGCAGCTTTATTGGCCATTTCTATCTTAGCCTTAGAGGATAAGCAGTTAGCTGAAAAGCTAGAAGCATTCAGGGCTGAACAAACTAGAAAAGTCCTTGAGGAATCTTTGTGATAGTTTATGCAAGAAATTTTGCCAGGAGCAGTGATTGGTATTCTTGGAGGAGGCCAGTTAGGGAGAATGGTTGCGATGGAGGCTAGAAGGCTTGGCTATGGAGTTGTGGTCTATGATCCTGATTCTTTTTGTCCAGCTGCAGCTATTGCCGATAAGCATTGGATTGGGGAATACGACGATATCGATAAATTAATGGATTTCGCTGCTACTGCCGATGTGCTTACCTACGAATTTGAAAATATTTCTTCTTTAGCTCTAAGAAAACTCGAAGAAGAATCGCTTCTTTTCCCATCTGCAGCTGTGCTTGAAATATGCCAACAGAGGGTTCGTGAAAAAGAATTTTTATCCAAACGAGGCTTCCCTACGGTTTCTTACAGGGTGGTGAATAGACCCGAAGAATTGGGTGCTGTAGCAGCTGAACTTGGTTTTCCATCGATTCTAAAGACCGCGCAGCTTGGCTATGATGGAAAAGGACAGGTTTCTTTGTCATCCATTGAAGATTGTTTTTTAGCATGGGAGAATATAGGAAAGCCAGATGTAGCCTTGCTTGAAAAAAGGCTTGAGCTTCTTGCTGAGTTTTCTGTTATTATTGGCCGGGATCATAAAAAGAATGTTTCTTTTTTCCCTATTCCACGGAATTTTCATAAGAAAGGAATTTTAGACTTTTCAATTATTCCTTCGGGCTTGGGAAAAAGGTTGGAAAAGGAAGCCATGGAGATTGCTTTCGAAATTGCTTCCGCTTTGGACTTAATCGGGCTTTTGGCTGTGGAATTCTTTTTGACCAAGAACGAAGATATTATAGTCAATGAATTGGCGCCTAGACCTCATAATTCAGGGCACTTTAGCCTGGATATCTGCTTAACAAGCCAATTTGAACAGCTTTTAAGAATAATCTGTAATCTTCCTTTGGGTGAAACCTCCGCCAGATGTAATGGGCTCATGCGTAATCTATTAGGAGATTTATGGCGGGGAGACAATCAGCCTAATTGGGCAGGATTGTTAAAACTGCCCGGCTTAAAACTGCACCTTTATGGGAAGAAACAGCCTCGGGTGGGAAGAAAGATGGGCCATTACTGTATTGTTGGAGAGAATATTGAGGAAATTTTAACTTTAGATAGCCAGGCATTGCAACTTCTAGAATGCCAATAGAAACCTGTGACTCTAGTCTTGTATTTTGTGTGTGATGCTTAGTAATGGCGAGTATCAGGAAGGTAAGCCGGGCTCTTGGGGATAATGATCAAGATATTGCAGCGTTGGGAGCGCGATAGGCAGACTGATTCCTGCAGACAGATAGAGTATAGGGTCAACTACCCCGCCCGGAAGGGCAGAGCTTGTGAGCCAGGCTGGATTGACCAGGGAAAGCGGTAGTCAGTCCGCTCCGTTTGCAACAGGTCGTTAATACCCACTCAGGGATGCTTCCTCAGTCCCGGACACTGGAAGGTGGGAATCATGCTGGGCAAAGGCAAAGGTCCGAAGGTTCTCCCCGATACCGCAAGGTGTGAGTCGGTTGCAGACCTTCCCGAGGGGAGACCGCTGCGCGGGGCAATATCCGCAAGGCGGCGTTACAAGGCACAAGGCCCCTAAGGGCTTAGGAGAAAATTGGCGATGTTCGTTTTGGACAAAAGGAAGAAGGCTCTGATGCCGTGCTCGGAGCAGCGAGGGCGGATGCTACTGGAGAGCGGAGGTGCCCGCGCCAGCCGGATAGTGCCCTTTACCATCCGGCTGGTGGATCGCAGGGTGGAAGATTCCACCTTGCAGCCTCTGCGATTGAAGCTGGACCCTGGCAGTAAGGCTACCGGCATGGCGTTGGTGCGGGAAAAAGAGATAGTGGATGCAAGCACCGGCGAAATCGCCCGTGCCATCTCCGCCTCTGGTGATCGAACACATCCAGCCTAAATCTTTTGGCGGCAGTGACCGCGTGAGCAATCTCACGCTGGCTTGCCGTCCCTGCAACTAGCGGAAAGGCAACCAGCCGCTGAAGCAATTTCTGGCGAAAGCTCCGGAGCGGACCCGAAAGATACAGGCGCAGGCCAAGGCCCCGTTGCGGGACGCGGCGGCGGTCAACAGCATCAGGTGGGACTATCCTCCGGCTGTTACTCGGACAAGTTCAAGCCTATCATTTGGTTGGAGAATGGTCTGCTCATATTCCTTTTTTAATAGAGCGTTTTTATTTAACTCAACAAAAACAATGTTCTGATCGAGACCCAATTGTTTGAGAAGCAGTAGAACGGAGGTGTTTTTTGGCACAGAAATAAGCTGACCATTCACTGTGATTTGAATTTGTTCAGGCATGATTCCCAATCCTTCCATACAGGCTCATAGCCCATTTTTTTGAGAACGGTGGCAATTTCTTTAGCATCTCTCCTATCACTTATTTCGAACTGTTCGGTGGCTTTAGCGCCTTTTTTTTCTTCTTCACAAAGCGCCATTGCTTTTCCTTTGAAACCTCTGTGTAGAGCATGGATTCCGGCCAAAGTATAGCCTCCAGGTTCTGTTCTGGAACCAGCACTCATCGACGTGATCCCAAATGGAATCAATCTTTCTCTAAATGCGGGCTCTTCCCTAGTAGAAAGAACAATGCCAACTTGAGGGAAACAAACACGGAAGGCGCACATAAAATGGAAAAGATCTCGATCCCCCAGTGGATAAGGGGGGGTGAACCCGCCGACTGCGGGCCGCAGCCGAGGCAGAGAAATGGTAAGATATGCACGCCAACATTTTTTCAAAAGATACGAGCAGTGTGCAGCCAGGCAAAGCGCTTCTTCTTTCCAAGGAGCAAGCCCAAAAAGCGCTCCTATGCCTAACCTCCGTGCACCGGCAGCATACGCTCTTTCCACGGATTCGAGTCTCCAGAAAAAATTTTTTTTGGGACCAAAACGATGGTATAGGCTATAGAGTTCAGGATTATAGGTTTCTTGATAAACAACTACGCCTTCCACTCCTGCTTCTACCATTCTTTGGTACTCAGCAGTTTCTAAAGGAGCAACTTCTATAGCGATTGATGGAAAAAGAGGACGAATTTTGGTTACACACTCTTCTAGATAACTTAAAGAGACAAATTTGGGATGTTCTCCAGCCACAAGAAGGACCGAACGAAAGCCTTCGTTCCAAAGATAAGTAGCCTCTTGAAGGACTTCGGTTGGAGTAAGTGTGAGCCTCAAAATCGAGTTGTCCCTTGAAAAACCACAATAGGAACAGCTGTTAATGCATTCGTTTGAAAGATAAAGAGGGGCATAAAGTCGCAAGGTCTTCCCGAAATAAAGTTGAGTAATTCTTTTAGCTTCCAGAGCAAGCTCCTGAAGTTCATCATCGGTTTTTGGTAAAAGAAGCTTCCAGAATTTCGATAAAAGCCGATCGTTGGCTTGTGAATAAAAGGGGAGTTTACGCAAGCTAGGAAAAGTCATGGGTATAAATCTAATAAAATAAAAATGAAAACAAAAGCAAGGTCTATAACACACTCCTAGCACCATCACTACGGGTTATGGTTTGAGTGTTGGCTAGCCACTCCATGTGCAACTTTTGCCACACTCCATTTCAGAAAATTTCTTTTTGAAACTGGAAGCACCGGTCAATCTTCTGGCTAACCATCTCCAAAGCACCCGATCGGCATTGACTGATATTAAGGCTACACCAGTTAATTCCATAATGGGTGGGTGATGACGCGTGCAATTGCCGATTATCTTCCCTTCACCAGGTATTTATCTGAAGTAAAGGCACCACCGTTCCGTCAGACTTACTCATTTCTAGTAACACAGACTTCCTGCTTCACCGAGGCTGGTATCACTCGGGCCTTGCGGCCTGAGCCAGTGCTTTCCTCTCCACAGGCTTCACATCCTGCCGGCCCTCGCCGTAGGACCGCTTAGGACGTCCAATCCATACCCTAGGAGATTCTTGGCCGCATTCACCTTCCGGTCATGAGGGGTTCCACAGTCCGGACATCGCAACTCGCAAAACAGCCAGCGGCATTTTTTTCTGCACCGTCCCGCAAGTCGAACAGCTCTTGCTGGACGGAAACCTGCGGTCGGCCCCCACCACTAGCCCACCACACCCCTTTGCCTTGTATTCCAGTTACAGCCGAAATTCGAAGAAACCCATGTCGAATAGGGAGAAGGCCAGATGCCGGTTTTTCACCATGCCGCCTACTTTCAGCTCATCGACGAGGATGGGGTGAAATCGTCGCGTGATGCGTGAGGTGAGCTTGTGTAAGCCGTCCTGCCGGATATTGGCAATCCTGGCATGCAGCCTTGCAAGTTTCTCAGGACCCTTTGAGCTGAGGAAGGAGCCCGAGGGGTGGCTGTTCCCGAGTCCTCGCGCTTGATCCTGCACACGGTGACAGCTTCACATCCTGGATCGCCTGACGGGGCTTATAGCGTGGGGCGGGGATGCCGTCGCGGACACCGAACGTCGCTACGATGACAATCCCTCGGCATGCCGCGATTGATACTAGCGACCTTGTTGCCCTCATGGACAGTCTCGACCACTGGCATGCTCGGGCCCAAGCCCTCCGGGAGGCTCTCAAAGCGAAAGCGGCTGATCTCGTCTATTTTGATCCTCTCCTCAACGAAGCCAGCAGTTTTCTGGCTCGCCGAGCCCACGAACAGGGCGTTCCTCCCAGTTCCCGCACTTGTTGGAAACGTTGGATCATCATGTCCCTCCAGAAGCGGTTACCTGGCTCTCGGCTGAGACATAACTTTTGTACGACCAGGTGATCGCGCTGGTCTGCAACACCTCAGCCGAGCTGAATTTCCATGATGCCCTGATCACTCTTGGCTGCCGGGAGTCGGGCATTGACATCATCGCCAGCTTTGACCAGGTCTATTGGTTGACCCGGGTGGAGACGCCAGCTGCTGTGATGACTGCCTTTAAGCAGGCTGAGGCTGATTGACTTGAGCGTAACGTTGCGAGCTGCCGATTGAGGTCATTGAGTTTCGACCTGGGGAGCGCCTCTGGGAAGAGCTGGTCATGGCCCATGAGGTCTTGCTAGCGAGTGCGCACGAGCACATTTTCATGGTGCAAGATTCAACCTTCGAGGTTCATGGTTTAAAGGCGCAGTTCGAGCAGGATCTGGAGAAGCTTAAGCGCCTGGTGGCGGTGCGGGATCGGGAGGGGGATGTCCAACAGCTCAAGGCTATGATGGGATGGTATTGGGCAGAAAAGAAGTTCAAAGTTCAAGGTTCGATGAGGTGGTGCCACTGGAGGCGATACCGGGGTATAAGGAGAGGCATTCGGTGAGGCCGGGGTTGAAGGGGTTAGCTCAAATTTATGCTCCACGGGATCTACCCCGCAGGCACAAGTTTAAGAGCGCCTAACAAAACCAAGTTTGGATGAACTTCCAATAAATCAAGGCACAGCCAATGTGAAGGAAAGCCAGTTGGATGTCAGCCCTTCGCTCATAGCGAATCTTCAATCGGCTGTATCGGTTCAGCCACGAATGGTTTCTCTCGACGACCCAACAGTAGCGCCCCAGCTTCTCCGAGCTTTCAATCTCGCGCTGTGCTATTCTCGGATGAATCCCCCGCTTCCACAATGCCTGTCGCTTCTTGGCCGCATCATAGGCTTTATCAGTGTGCGGCTTCTTGGGCCTCTTTCTGAGCCGGCCTCGGGGGCGCTTTATCGGTTCAATGGCATCCAGGGTTGCTTCCATCATAAAAGATCTGTCCACCTTCCTCCCCGGACTGAAGTCCGGGGTTTCCAGCACCAGATCTTTTATGATGCTGCCGTCCAACGCTCCGCATCGGCGGCGGCGCGTAGCGCCGTCCGCCTGATTTGCTTGTTATGCCATTATTGATGTGCCACTGGGCGGAGCTCGTAGATTCGCCCGTACTTCGCTGCTGACTCCAAGTCTCCCCGGCGAAGGGCATCTCTCACATCGTCCAATTTATAGGCATCTTCAACGCTGAGATAAGGGGACCACCCGGTATCGTCCTCTACCAGCGTGACCTCTACCTCAGCCACATATTGAGCTTTATGCACATATTTTGACTTTTTTCGCTGTTTCATCGTTATCGCCTCCGCGTGAATGTTTGATCCCACCGCCCCGGATCCGGCCGGTAGGCAGTGACCAGAACCACAGGTCTATCATGACTTTATGGGATACCCCATATAACATGAATGGGTGCGCCCGTTCGATCCTTCAGCAAGAGTTGGACGCATGGTCCCTTTGGGTAGTTCAGGTATTCCTCGACAACCACCGCGTCCTGAAAGCCACTGAGCACCTCTCTTACGGTCAGCCCGTCCTCCGCCAACTCATCGTATCCGTGCTCAGATATCTGAACATCGCCAGCGTGTATCAAAGCACGCACTTGCTCGAGGAACTTGCTCAATCCTCATCCTCCATTTCAGCCAACATGATTTTCAGGGCATAACTATTGTTTATATGGTTTCCACCTAAGGCGCCTCTGCCACTTTCTGCCGGCATAACACGCGCTGGTGGGCGACCCTCGAGCTTTTCGGCATACAATCTACAACCTGCAAGAGTTGATCCTTACGTTTGGACGCAAGTTCTGGAGAAGCATCCAATGCTGCTATGATAATGGCGGACTGCTTGCTGAATAAACTCAGACTGCAATGGCCTGACAAAAGCGTGTTTAGCGCTCTTATGCCTTCCTCCTTTTTAAACATGCACACCTCCACGAGCCGGAAGAGGGTCTCCTCCTGGAGGAAACTCCTTGGAGGGCCAGTAGGCAAAAAGAAACCCGATTTTGCCAAACTTTCCTTGGAACAATCGGTACTTTTCGTTTTTGATCGACGCAGCGAGAAGCTCGTAGAGTTCCCGACGAGCAGACTGCGGGTCATTAAGCCACCCATGGTAAAAAAGAAAGATTTCCTGGCAGTCCGAGAGCTTTCCTTTGTCGGACGGTCTCTGAAGGGCGTCGGATTCGCTGAAGCGAACTTCGGCAACTTCGGCAGTTCCAACGTTGACCATACCGACCCTAATCTAGTGGCTATCGGCAGACGAGTCAAGAATTTACCTTATCATCAGAATTCTTTTCCGCCCTACGAGTTGGCCGCTTAGTGCCTTGGAAAACCAAAAATAGCTCCCAAAACCCCCACATAGTGACACATTGAAAAAAAAACCATTGATAATCGATTACGAAATTTTCACCAAACATGGGCTAGCTTTCTAGCATTGGAGGATTCTTGGCTAGCAGTCTTAGCTACAACTATAGGTAGAGAAAATAAGCTTGTCGTTGCTATAAGCTCTTCTTTTCCATGACGATTACTCTAGGAAGAGGGAGATCAGGATCAACTTTGCTAGGTTTGATCAACTGAAACCCACTTTCTTTTAGTTTTTCTAAAATTTGTAAGGTGATTGGAGTAGGTTTGTTTTCGTCAGTGAGAGCTTCAGACAAAGTCACATTGGTTTGCTCGGCTGCTTCTTTTTCTTTCTCTGTTACAGGGATGCTAGCGTAAAGAGGCAAAGAAAAAATAAATTTACCACCTGGTTTCAAAGCCATAAAGATTTGATCGAAGATTGGGTTGTTCTCATAGCTAAAAGTTTTAGGAAGCGCTCCAACTCCAATGTCAAAAGATCCACTCGCTATAGACTCATGACTTTGCAGTTGTAGAGTGGGGCTAGAAAAGGCTTCTTTACAACCTGACAAAATCTCTTGCATTGGTTTAGATAAGCCAAGGAGGAGAAGTTTTGTTTGTTGTAGGCTTTCGGTTACTTCTTTTAAAGATTTGGCAGGAAGATTCAGTTCTTCAATCAAGTTATTACTTAATTCAAAATCTAATTCTTTTGAATGGCAATAGGGACAAAGGATCTGATCATAGCTGGGCGTGGAAGAGGTTTTGATTGGCAACTCTTTGCCACAGACTGGACAGTGAGGATTGTTTGAAGCTTCTTTAAGCAGCAGATTTGGACGCATCCGAGATCCAATTTTGAGAATAGGTCGAGAGAGTCTTCCTTCTTTTCTTCCTTGAATCAAGAAATGGGAAAGGGGATTTAATTGCTGTTCGGCTACTTCTGGATACTGTTCTAAGTAATATTGAGTATCAAAGTAGGGGCTAGGATTTTTCCTTTTGATAGCCCCTTCTTCTATATAATGAATGAGCGGATTGATATTTTGTTGTGTCACCTCTGGATTTTGTTTGATGTAAAAAGCTGTGTCGAAATAAGGGTTGGGATTGAGATCTGCAATATAGCCTTCCCTAAAATAATGCCATAAAGCCTCTTCTTTAGGGACATCAGGGGCCTGGAGAATATAAAAATCAGGGTCAAAAAGATTGAGTTGAAGCACCTTTTCAAACAGCTTGTTTTCTTCTCTTGCTTTTGGATTAAAAAGACAGGCAAAAAAAGAGTTCTTCTTGGCTGTTTTTCGATAAATCTTACACTGTTGCTCTAATCTTTTAGCATCCAAGCAGTTTATTCTTCGAATTTCTTCAATCAATCGATTCTGATAGGTATGAAATTCTTTTTCTAGGTTGGATAAATGTTGTTGTATCTTTTTTAGGCTTTCTGCAGAATCGAATGGAGTCGGCTCTTTTTCAATAACGACTTTGAGTTGTTCGATTGTAGAAGTTGTTTTGGGAGTCTTGATTGGGCTTTGGATATTACTGACTGTTTTTTCTTGGGCACTCTGTTGTTTTATTTTGTTGAGCTCTTCTTCTTTTTGTCGAAAGGCTTCTTTTTCTTTTTGCAAAAGCTGCAATTGCTCATTCAGAGTTTTGAGCTGATGATCCTGTTCAGAAAGGAATTCCTTTAAGGTCTTAAAAGTAAGGGATAGATCGAGTGGTTCTTCTAAGGGGAGCTTTGTGAGAATAGAAAGATTGCGACAAAACTCTTTTTCTTTTTCTTCTAAGTCTTTTATTTTTTCAGCAAGCTCAGTAGCTTCTTTTTCTTTTTCTTTAAATTGAATTCTTAAAATTGCACTTTCCTGAATATTGGTCTCCAGCTCCTTTATTTTTCTAGAAAGATTTTCTTTTTCTTTTCTTGATTTTTCATTTCTTATAATGGCTTCGATTCCTTCTCCAAGTCGCACAAAAAAAGAACGAACAACATCGATGTCTTCTTTTTTAAGATCGAACAAAGGTTTTAAAGGCTCAGCTATTTCTTTGCCTACGGCCAGGACGCCGAGTCCATAGCCATGCAGAAAATGGAAGTAAGGATAGGACTCTTTTATTTCTTCCCAATACAACCAGCTTCCATAGTCTTTTCCACGGGCATTGGTGCCATGGAGAAGAACAATGCCTCGCTCACTCATCTTCGGTAACCATTTTTCAAAATTATGACGGACGGAAGGATAGGTCGAAGATCCATCGATATGCAGAAGGTCTATGGAACCATCTTTGAAAAAGCCAAGTCCTTCATCGAAGCTAGTGGAGAGGAGTTTTGAAAAAGAACCGTAGCGAGGATAATGATAAGATTCGAGTAGTTCTTGCTCTTCTTTTTCTACCGGGGGCGTATTTTCATCCCCCATCCAGTGATCAATGCCATAACAGGCGGTGGGATAGTGTAAATATTTGACGGCCTGACAAAAAGCACAGTATGAGTCTAGTTTATAGAGACCAAGTTCAACGAAGAGCTGGGGTGCAGCAGCTGCTGTCAGCCAAAATGCAAAAGGGATGTGGCTATGCCAGACCGAATCAGCTGTGAGTCTTTCCGGATAAAGAGAAAGGATAGGATGGCAAAATGGGATTAAAGTATTCGCAGTCATGAAAGCTACACAGCTATTTTTTTAATCCATAATACAGGGATGAGGCAAGTCTATATGCGAATTTTTTTAAATCAACGAGGTAGCCGAACCTAAACTTTGACAAAGGCTTATGGAGATAACAATACCGGACAGTGGAGCTTCCGCAATAAGGCCTTCAAAGTGGCTTTTTTTAAGTCGATTCCAGTCATAGAAAAAATTAGCAAGCCTATTTTTTCTTCAGCAATAGTAGAGGCAAGAGCCATTGGATCTTTCCCTAAGCCTTCAATAACGGAAAGTTGAGCCATGTCGCTTGCCAGCTCTTCGACGTAATTTTTTTGGGCGGAGGACAGGGTTCCATTGCAGACAAAGAGTGTCAGCGAGCCGTTGAACTTTTTTGCGAGGTTTGCGGCAAAAGTAAGAATAGGAAGGAAATCTTTGGTAGGATTGATCAATACTCCAAAGGGCGGTTCCAGGGGTTTGTCGGATGGAAGGAAAAGCACGGGTTTTTTGGCTTCTTCTAGCAATTGAAAAAGGGGGTCTTCATAAAAAGATTGAAAATTAGAAAAGGGTCCTTTTTGAGAGAGGATGATTAGATCACAGTTTTTTGCTGCTTCGATGAGTTCTCTCCAGAGGAAACCCCGGGTGGTCTGAAAGGACCAGGGGATGTTGAGTTCTTTGGCAATGGCCTCTAGCTGTTGTTCCATTTGGTTTGCCATTGTTCGAAATCTTCTAAGAAGGGATTCTGGTTCTAGGGATCTTGTGAGAGCTGAATGGATCTCTATTTCAAAGGCACAAGGCAGAGAGCTAAGTCTAAGAAGATTGAGATCCTCAATGAATAGCCCTAAAAGTTCTGCTCTAAGCTTTGAGGCCAGCAATGCTGCCATTCTAAGTGAAAACGGTACGTTTTCGAAAAGAAGGATTTTACTTATCATTTTTTTCTTCTGCAGCTATGCTCTCAGCTTTTTGGCCTGGAGAAGCAAATTTTTGAGCCCGTTTTGCAAATTGGGATAGCTTTGCTTCTACCTTACCATTGATACTTTCTGGCGGATATTTTCCTTGAGCGTCCCTTTCTCCAGCTGGTATTCCAGTAAGAATTTCCATCGCCTCATCAATTGTTTTCACTGCATATATCTTAAAGAGTCCTTTTTCCACAGCTTCCAGTACCTCCTCTTTCAAAACGAGGTGTTGAAGGTTGGACCATGGGATAATGACCCCGTTGTCCCCATCGAGTCCCCTGGCAGAGCAGGTGTCAAAGAACCCCTCGATTTTTTCATTCACCCCTCCAATGGCTTGAATTTCTCCAAGCTGATTGATTGACCCGGTAATAGCTATTGATTGGTAAATAGGATAGTCGGCAAGGGCAGAAAGAAGAGCACACAGTTCCGCTGCTGAAGCACTGTCCCCTTCTACAAGGGAGTAGGATTGTTCGAAAGCAAGTGTGGCACTCAACGATAGAGGTTCCTCAGGCAAATACCTGCCTGCCAGAAGGCCAGAAAGAATAAGAACTCCTTTCGAATGGATGGGGCCACTCAATTTGACTTCTCTTTCTATATCAATGACATGCCCGTGGCCAAATCTAACTCTGGCTGTAATTTTTGTTGGATAGCCAAACATAAAATTACCCATATCTATAACGGCTAGACCGTTGATTTGTCCTACCTTCCTTCCTTTGGTCTCAACGAGTAGGATTTGACGCTGGATCGATTCTTTTATTTGTTCCTCTATCCGGTTGATCCTTTTGTAAGAAGATACAATAGCTGCTTGTACATGTCCTGCAGAAATTAATTGAGCGTTTTCTTTTTTTCTCCAGTACTCACTTTCTTCTAAAAGATCGAGGATTTTTCGTATATTTAGGGAAAATTTCTTTGCATCTTGAGAAAATCTTAAGCTCTGCTTAACAATAAGCCGTAGGGCTGACTTTTCAAGTGGAGCTATACCGTGGCTATGGCAGAGGGAAGCAATTAGTTGACAGTAGGGAAGAAGATTTTGAGGAGAGGCATCGAATTCTTCGCTGAAATCAGCGGTGATTTTGAAGAGGTCTTTGAACTCAGGATCAAATTGATAGAGCAGGTAATAGATCAACCGATCACCGATCAGAATAACCTTTAGATTTAAAGGAATAGGCTGAGGTTCTAGGGATACTGTGCTCAGTAATCCCAAAGCTTCTCCTAATGGCTCTATTTTAATCTGTTGGCTGCGTAAGGCCCTTTTTAGTCCTTCCCAAGAATAGGGATGGGAAAGAACCCGTAAAGCATCCACAATAAGATAGCCTCCATTAGAACGGTGTAGGGCTCCCGGACGGATCAGTGTGAAATCAGTGAGGAGTGCGCCCATTTGAGCGATGTGTTCAATTCGGCCGATGATGTTTACAAAGGTAGGATTATCTTCGAAGACGATGGGGATGCCCTTGGATTTAGAATGATCAACGATAACGTTGACTTTATAGCGCCTAAGGAAATATTCCATCGATTGGCTTGGTCCAGAGATACCGGGAAGGGAAGGGATTTCAGATTCCCGAGGCAGACGGAAATTTTCAGCGTTTTTTAAGACATCTTTTTGGATTTCCTCCAGATGAAGCAACACCGCCTCCATTTTTTTGTACTTAGCTTTCAGCTCCTCAAACAAACTGGAAACCAACCCCTGAATATAACTCCGGTTGAGTTCTCGCAATTTGTTTTGAGCTTCTTTCCTCCACTTTGGAATCTGTCTGAAGATAGCTGTGAGTTCTTCTTGCAGCTTTCGAATGGCTGCTTCTATCCTTCTTTTTTCTTCTTCAGGCAACGCATTGTATTTCTCTGGATCAAGAACTTCTCCCCCCTTAAAAGGAGCAAAAGCAATGCCAGCTGGTGTCTGCAAAAGGGCGATCCCTTCTTTTTGAGCCTTTTCCCTAAGTTGATTGAGGGCTTCATCCCGTCGATCAAGAAATTCTTGTTCGATTTCTTGGGCTCTGGTTCTATATTCGTCGCTTTCAAAGATAGAGGGAATTCCTATCTTCAGATCGTCGACCAGTCTAGCCATATCTTCAGCAAATTCTGAAGCTTTTCCAGCTGCAAAAGCTATGGCTTTGGGCTTGTTTTCCTCTTCAAAATTAAAGACGTAACACCAATCGGAAGGTAGAGGCCCTGTTGCAGCGCGTTCTTGCAAAATCTTTTCTAAAAAAGCTTTTTTACCTATTCCGGGCGGTCCCATGACAAAAATGTTATAACCCGGTTTAGAAACGGATAACCCAAAGTCAAAGGCATCGTAGGCCCTTTGTTGTCCAATGAAATGGATTACAACAGGAATCTCTGCTGTTGACTCATAGGGAATGTTTTGAAAATCTAACTGTATGTCTATTTGTTCTCTAGTAAGGGGGGTTGGGGAAGACATAATGGCTATTCAATAGATTCAATAAGCGTAAAAGAAAGACAAAAATCATAAAAATTTTTTTATTTTTATCTTTTCTTGATTGGTTTTTTTCATTATTAACTAGCATGCTAAAATCAAGAGAAATACAAAAGCTTTGTTTTATCTTCTTTAGTCTTGTTCTTTTGAGCTCACCGGTTCTAGCCAAAACGAGTTTTTTCCCGGCTCCGAATCCTGAACGGCATGGCCCGGGGAGTGTTCGATCAAAACCTCAAATCCTCTCCCTGGTGGTAGATGGGAAAACAGTCCCCGTTGATGTTTGGGTTGACTCTCAGCCCAATTATCCTTACAGGGTTTTGGGATTAATTGAAACCAATAGGCAACGGAAACATGCGGCCAGGGTGGCTGTTGAACATGGTGCTGATGGGATCATATTGATAAAACGCCAAGAACTCCCTTATGTTCCTAGATGGGTTGGTAGACATCGGGGAACACTGAGGTTCAGCGAATTTCGTTATTGGTGGGCTATAAAAAAATAAAAAAAATCCATTTTGGATCCTCAAAACACTGGAGCTAATAAGCCAACAAAGCCAGCAAGCAATGTGCTCCTATAATTCTTCTTTTGCTTCCTTCTTAAGGGTAAATAGTCAAGCTCTCCAGTTAGCGCAACCTGTAGCAATCCTCTAAACTAGAGCAGCAGAGCTCTGTCGACTGCCCCCAAGATATTTGATTGCCTTTCCCTTAGATTTTTCTGCAGTTCTTCTAAGCTTGTTTTTCTATAGAGGCAAGCTAGCCATTCTCTTTAAGAACGAATACAGCTGGCTCCTTTCGCATCGGAAGGAAACATTCAAAGTATTTTTCTCTTTAGAAAACTTTGTTCTTTTGTAACTGCTGGATCAGCTTTTGCCTCTGCCTCATTTACATCACATGGTTCTGCCAGTCTATAGGCTTCAAAACCCAATGTTAGTAATAGTTTCAAAGACTAAAGGGTTTCTTATTTTTTAAATGATATTAGAAAAAAATTAAATTGTTTTATTTTTATATAAACTTTTTTACAAAATCTATTGATAAAATTTATTGACTTTTAATTTAAAAAAAAAAATTATAATATTATGGAAAATGATAATGACTTTATTTTTCAGAAGATCCAGGGAGCAGATACAGTAGAGCTTAATCCGAATCACTTACTGACGCTCTTAAAAGTCATACGAGAAAAAAGTGTTACACGGGCAGCAGAGCTCTTAAATCTTGGCCAACCAGCGATTTCTGCTAGGCTTCGACAACTTAATATGGCTGTCGGCGAGCCTTTATACCGTAGAAAAGGGCATGAAGTGGTTCTTACTCCTGCTGGCGAAGGGCTAATGGTATTTGCCGTTGCCCTTGAAGAGAACATGAAAAAAGCCGAAGGATATATCCGAAGGTTAAGAGGATTGTCCGCTGGCACATTGCGTATTGGGGCTACGGTGACGGCATCTAATTATTATATTCCACTTTCGTTGGTGGAATTTCAAAAAAAGTTCCCAGGCATTCGTATTTCTGTTGAAACCGCTCCAACGTATGAGCTTTTCCGTAGAATGAGTGATTTGGATTTGGGTTTTGTGGAAGATCCTATCGAGGAGGAAGTCCCTGAGACTTTTCAAGTTAAAAGATGGTGGAAGGATCAGATTGTGTTGATTTACTGGAAGGATCATCCAAAGGCGGATCGGTGGAAAAATGGGGTAATGCTAGAAGAACTGATTGATTATCCAATTATATGGAGGGAACCTGAATCTGGAGTCAGGAAAACGATTGAAAGGGAAATAGAAAAAAAGGGATTGCGATTTAAGTTATGTTTTGAAGTTAGCGGAGCGGATGCCGTAAAGGAAGCTGTCAGAGCAAAGATGGGCATCGGATTTGTAGCTCGGCGTGTGCTTGAACATAGCAATTCAGATCTTCTCTTTAGTCAGATCAATCCTCCACACGGAGTGGAATGGTGGATAAACATCATCGAGCCAAACGACAAAATGAAAAGTCGAGCCACTCAAGCTCTTGTGGATCTTTGCTTGAAGATGTCCAATAGGATTTCTGAAACTTCCGAGCAGAAAACTAAAAATCAATCACTAAAAAATGCTATTGGAAAGACTGCTTAAATGGTCAATAGTAGGTTGTGGAAGATACTCCTCTAAAAGTTGAGCGTGGATGGCATGGAAGAGCCGCTCTTTCGAATCCGTCTAACCGATTTGATTCGCTCAAGTTAGTCTGGGAAGAGGAATATACAGTAGGCCGGAAGGTACAAAAGACCCTCTTTTATGAAGATCCAACTTCAGAAATTTTATCCTATAACCAAAGTCCAGACTTAGGATTTGAAATTAGCCTTAATCCTTATAGAGGTTGTGAACATGGCTGCATTTATTGCTATGCACGACCGACTCATGAGTATTTGGGTTTTTCTTTAGGGGTAGATTTTGAAAGCAGGATCCTTGTTAAAACAAAAGCCCCACAGCTATTGGAAAAAACTCTGCGCTCTCCTAAATGGAGGCCCAAAGTGGTTATGGTCAGTGGGGTCACCGATTGTTATCAACCTTGTGAGGCCCATTTTAAATTGACCCGAAGTTGTCTAGAGATATTTCTTAAATATCATAATCCAGTCACTCTCATTTCTAAAAGTAGGCTTCTCTGCAGAGATCTGGACATACTGAAAGCTTTAGCAAAAGAAAAGCTTCTCAGTGTTTTTCTCTCCATAACAACTCTTGATCCAAAATTGGCAGCCATATTGGAGCCGCGAGCAAGCTCTCCTGCTTTAAGACTTGAAACAATCTCTTCTCTGGCTGAGGCGGGCATCCCAGTGGGGGTAATGGTTGCACCTATTATTCCCGGATTAAATGACTTTGAAATGCCTATGATTTTGAAGTCGGCTTCTGAAGCTGGAGCTTCCTATGCCGGCTATTCCATATTGAGGTTGCCATGGGGGGTGCGTGATCTCTTTTTGGAATGGCTTGCTTACCATTATCCAGAAAAAAAGGAAAAAGTCCTTTGTCGAATCAAAGACTTTAGAGAAGGAAAGCTAACAGATAGCCATTTTGGGAGAAGGTTTTCTGGGAGCGGTAAAATAGCCGCTGAATTTAGCCAATGGTTTGGTTGTTTTTTACGCAAATATAAATTGACCGAAAAACACAAGGCCATTCAACGCCAACAGCCTGATGCAGAGATGGATTTGTTTGAATCCTTATAATTTTTACTCTGTCTCCGTCAGGTTACCACCACCAACCTGGACCCCATCCCCAACCCCAGCCCCAGCCAGGGCCCCAACCCCAACCCCAGCCTGGACCCCAAAAATAGCCCGGAGGATAGTAATATCCTGGATAATAATAGGATTCTGACCAAAGATGAATCTGAGTTGCTTCAATGACTGGATAGTTATACGATCTTTTCCCGATCACTCCTGGCTGTACGCCACGAACCTTCCCTACAACAGTAATGGCTCTATCTTTGCTATAGATGGAAGGATCGAGAAATTTAGATGTAGCTACAAGGAATCTTCCCCCACTCCGATCCGTGTCCAGAGGTCTATCAGAGGAACTATCCAAGGGTTTTTGAATGACTTCAATGAGCGTTAAGTTTTTCATGTTTTTTGTTTGAGCGATGGTGCCACCAAACATAACGACTCGGCCTTTGTAGGCCTGAGGGTTCCTTAAAAGCTGAGAGAAAGAGGGCTGACCGCGAGTTTCTTTTTTGACTGTACTTGAAAAGGGACTGCAAGAAATTAAGAAGACTAGGGGAAAAAAAATGAGGAATTTAAGATACTTCATTTTTATAAAGGATGAACCTTTTTTGAACAAAATTGTTCTACACATCTTTAAAGCAAATGAGCAAGGAAAAAAAATCTGAGGCCATAGTCATTCTATCCCCAGGACTATCTACCCCCAAGCCCCCTGCTCTAAACACTTTCTCTATAAATTTTTAGCAATAGGATTTGTTCTTGGCTAATTAGCCATTATTATAAAGTAAAGCGAAGAATGAAAAAAGTGTGTTATTTTCTGACCTTTTTTGCCTTGGTTTGGATTGGTGGAGGTCATTTATTGATTCTTCAGTCCATAGCCTGGAGCAAAATGTTTTGTTATTATACCCAAAAAGTTTCTTGGCCTAAAGCCTTACAAAAGACATTAGCGGGTAAAGGAAATTGCCAGATTTGTGAAAAAATTCCTAGATCTTTTGATAAATGGCCTTTTCAGTCCAATCAAACGTCTTCTTTCGAAAAAGAAGTTCTTTTTGTTTCTTTTCTGCTTGTAATTTTTGGAAAGCATCACTCATTGGATTCTTATCTGCCTTATATAGAGTTTTCCTACTTTTCTTCCTATAGGGAATCTCCCCCAACTCCCCCACCAAAATACCTGTTTGTATAAAGATGATTGCGCCTTAGCCGCTGCATTGAAACCTTGCAGCTGTCTTCTTTTTATTTCTTAACAAAAATTAACAAAAAAAATGAATCAGTTTTATGATCGCACTGAGGGACAAAGGAATTATGGAAATAAGGAAAAAGGGGCTTATTGGATTTATTTTCTCGGTTCTGTTACATGCATTCGTTTTGTTTGGATTGGGATCATTCTTCTATCAGAAAGCACAGTATGCTATGGGCGGGGCTATTGGTTATTCACAGGTAGAGCTGGTAGAAGGGGCCTCAGGAAAGCCTGAAGAAAAAACCGAACATCCTCAAGAACCAGTGCAGGCTAAAATGGAAGAAGTGCAGAAGAGAGAAGATTTTTCGTTGCTAGAAAAGAAAAAAGAAGAGACAAAAGCTGCTACCCCACTTGCTAAAGCCGCTCCAAATTATGGGAAAGGTACTGTGGGAAAAGGGAAAAACGCAAGAAACCTGCTTCGTGGGAATACAAGTGGAGGAGGGGGGAGTAGTTGTTCTGCTTCTCCAGATTACCTGCATAATCCTATTCCGCCTTATCCTGAAGAATGTCGCTGTCGAGGACAAGAAGGGGTCGTTGTTTTAAAAGTTTGTGTCTCTCCAGAAGGTAAACCAGTGAGTGTCCAATTGACCAAAAGCTCAGGTTTCCTCCCCATGGATAGGTCAGCGTTAGAAACCGTTCAAAGGTGGAAGTTTAATCCTGCAAAGATGGCAGGCATACCCGTTACTTCTTATGTGATCGTTCCAATAAGATTCAAACTTGTAAATGATTGATTGAAACGCATCAAAAAAGCTTTCTGTGTTTTTTTTCTTCCGTATTGTAAAGTATGAATTTGGAACAGCTCTTGACTCAATGGAATGATCTTATCCCCACTCTTCAAGCTTTAAACGTTGCCTACCTAGGTGTAACCACCGGCATTTTTGAAACTTTACATACCCAAGGAAAGCTCTCCATAGAAAGCCTAGAAGAAAAAACCGGAATCGAATCGGAATATTTAAAGAGATTTTGTATGGCCGCTTATGCTTTTGATTTTCTTGATAAAACCGAAACTCTCTATTCACTTGCTCCGATGGGTCAGCTCTTTGTCGATGAAAATACTAAACAGAAGACGCTTCCTGCTGTTTTTCAATCCGTTTTCTATCCTTTGATGACTTCTCAGATTTTGAAATTTGCCAAAACAGGAGCTCATCTTCATACCTTTCCACCATTTGAAGATCCAGGGGTTTTCCCATGGATGTGGGCCATGATGGAACATAAGTTTTCTTCTCTCTTCCTGAATGAAGTGCTTCCCAAGATTCCTTTCATTGAAGAGATTGATCGGCAGAGAGGGGTTGTTGTGGATATTGGGTGTGGCAATGGTTGGCTTTTAAGAAACCTTGCAAAAAGATTTACAAAACTCAAAGGGATTGGTATCGATGTAAGCAGAGAAGGAGTGGAGCAAGCACAGTCACTTTCTGCAGGGCAAAAAGAAAGACTACAATTTATTTTTGCAGACTTTTTTGCATGCTCTTTACCTCCAAAAGTTTCTTTGTTTATTTTTAGCCGTACCCTGCACCACTTGTGGACAGAGAAAAGTAGGCTCGTTGAAAAATTAGCTGCCCATCTAGAATCAGATTCGAAAGTTTTGGTTTGGGAACCTCTTTGGCCCGAAAAACTGGATTATCTTAAGCAAGAAAAAATGAAACCCATTGCTTTTCAAAATTTGCATGAAAATGTGGAAGGGAATCGATTGCTTGAAGCCAACGAAATTGAGGGATTTCTTAAAGCATGCGGCTTGTCTGTTCAAAAATTCCTGTTGGAAAATGGCCTTGATGCAATCTTCATTGGGACTAAGGATTGAATCATGATACTTGTTGGAGATATAGGAGGAACGCATGTCCGACTTGCTCTTTTTGAGTCAGTAGATTCTAAAGACTCTCTTTGGCACGTTGAGTATTTCAAGAGTAAAGAGCTGGCCGATTTTCAACAGCTCGTAGGCGAGTATTTAAAAAAGATGAAGGTTGTGCCGCAAGCGGCCTGTTTTGGGTTTCCTGGTCCAGTCATCAATGGGAAAGTCCAGCTGACGAATTTGCCCTGGTCGATCGAAATCGAAAAGCTCAGTGAAGTTTGTGGGACAAGGCATACTTTTCTAATAAATGATCTAGAAGCTGCCGCTTATGGAGTAACTGTTTTAGGGGCAAAAGATAGCGTTATTATTCAAGATGGGAAAGCCTCCAGCAAAGGTTGTAAAGCACTGATTGCACCTGGAACAGGCCTTGGAGAAGCAGGCTTAAGATGGGAAAATGGCCGATATGTCCCATTTCCTTCCGAAGGGGCGCATGTTGATTTTGCTCCAAGGAATGAATTGGAAATTGGCTTGTTTAGGTATTTGCATAGTCTCTTTGGACATGTGAGTTATGAAAGGGTGCTTTCAGGACCTGGTCTTTTAAATATTTACCGTTATTTGAAATCAACTGGGAGAGGATGTTTGGAAAAAAACCCTATAGAGGAAGAGATAGAACAGAGTGAAGATCCTGCCCAATCTATCACTTTTCATGGTTTGGCCAAGGATTGTTCTTTGTGCGTGCAATCTCTTGAACTTTTTGTATCCTTACTTGGAGCCGAGGCTGGAAATTTAGCTCTAAAATTTTTAGCCTCTGGAGGGGTTTACATTGCTGGAGGCATAGTCCCTCATATCATAGAAAAATTAAAAGAACCTCTTTTAATCGAATCATTCTGTGATAAAGGAAGACTTTCTTATTTTCTGAAGACAATACCAATAATTGTGGTAGTTACACCCTTTTTAGGAATCTATGGGGCCTTGCGTTATGTGCAAGAAACTGCTCTCTTAAGATCTATCTAAGACTTTATAAAGATCCTTTTAGCGTTAAGTTCCTCTTTGCTTGAGAAATAGGTTTACCATCCATCGCCGTAATGCCCCTGCCTTCAGGCATGGGGATATAAGGCGATAAATTATAGCTATGTGTAGTATAATT
>NZ_LXQB01000015.1 GCF_004421185.1 Methylacidiphilum sp. Yel
AGCAGGCATCCGACTTCACCGCCAATGATCGCATCCAGCAGGCGCTTCAGGCCTTTTTTGTGGTAGTTCATTGCCAGAACCCAGGTCCGCGATCAGCTCGAATGTCCAGCCTTGCCGGGGGCACAGAACAGCTCATGAACCTGTTTTTGCCCTTCCAGATCGTCCTTCTAGTCGTAACTGGACACACGGGCATAGGCGGCAATGGTGCGGTCTACCTTCTCCGGTGCATGAAATTGGTCTGGCCGAAGCTGCGCAAGGTCATAGCGTCGCCGCCCACCTGCTGTGGGTTCATTGGGTAGGAGCTTGCCCTCGCGCTCCCAGCGCCGCAGTGTTTGCGGCGCAACCCCCAGGAACTCGGCGGCCTCTTGAATGCTGACTATTTTGGGCGACAGGTTTAGAATGTACATTTATGAGGAGGAAAAAGCAACTTGTATAGAAACTGTTCAAGCCCTTCAAATTTGATTAACAATCTGTTGGATTCATTAACTAGGTAAAGATCATCCTTAGCAATTAAAAAAAGGAAATGAACCTATTTAAAGCTCTTATAAATCTACCATGTGAGCATGACCCATTATTTTAAAACTTGCCAGTAAATAGATGATGAACATAAGGCCTGCAGCAGTTTTAGGGAAGAGCATTAAGACTTCTTGCTATGAGAAGAACTTTGCTCTCCATAATGGATCTTGTGACAGGGATGTAGCAATCGAGCATGAATAGGAAAAGAAGAAACTTTGTATAAATCTTCTTCAAGACTTTGCTTTCTTTTAGCCTTGCCATTGATCGAGAAAGGGATGGGGATTTTCAGCATAAAAACATTAATAATCTAAGAAAGGGATTCTAGTTTATTTTTGAGGGCGTTGTTCATCGATTCAAATCCTTTTTTCACTCTTTTTTCTATCATTTTCCAAAGTATAGGTAAAAGAATCCCATTGAATGTTTCATGATGAAGGAAGATAACGCTAGAGGCTTGATGTTCTGTCCATTCTAAAGTATGAATGCCCTTCAAGAAAAAAGGATGGATCAAATAACATTCCCAGCGAATAAGAGAAGGGGGAGCCACCATCATAATTTTTCCTGTCATTAAGACTGGGAAAGAAAATGGGGCTTGAATCAGCAATCTAAGAGGTTGTCCAGACTCAAGTTTTTTGAACCATATTTTCTTTATAAAAGGATTCCAATCTGGATAGGCAGAAAAATTTGATAGACAGTCCCAAAGAGCTTCTTTTTTTGCCTTTATTTCAATCTCTGTTGAGATTGTATACATCGTTATAGATCGGTATCTTTTAGTAATTTCTAATAATTACTTTTTTAATTTTCTTAAGGGCATAATTTTTCCATTTTTCAATTATGTCGAAGTCGATTGGATGTTTTGTACTGTATGATGGATCGACAAGTGGGGAGGCAGGAAGGAATTTTTGAAGCACATATTTTTTTGCCCCTGAGAGAGTTGTTACCATGGACTTAAAATCTTCAAAGGTTATGTCTTCGCTGACAAGGGTTGTTCGAAATTCATACTCTATGTTCCCTTTTAGAAGTAAGGAAATGCTTTGAGTGATTTGTTCTTTTTTAATCGTAGACCGAGTGCTTTCTGTATACTTTTCAAGAGGAGCTTTGAAGTCCATAGCCACATAATCGATAATTTTAATCAGTTTTTCTAGGACTTCGGGATGACTTCCATTGGTATCGAGCTTAACCAAAAAGCCCATTTTTTTTATGCTCCATACAAATTCCTCTAGATCTTCCTGAATTGTTGGTTCTCCTCCAGTTATAACGACTCCATCGATCTTCGCTCTCCTAGCTTCTAAAAAGCGCCAAACTTTAGCCATGGGAACAACTGTTCCGTATTGTTCTGGAATAACAAGCTGGGGTACATAGCAATAGGGACAGCGAAAGTTACATCCTTGAGTGAAAACGACAGCTGCTGTTTTGCCTGGAAAATCAATAAGACTAAATGGATCAATGCCACCGACTTTCATCTAGTAGATAAGTTTTCCGCAGTTTAAATTCTTCCTGCTTTCCAGGGTTCCACTGATCAACGGGTCTTAAATAACCTACAACTCGAGAATAGACTTCACAAGGCTTTCCACAACGTGGACAATGGGATTGTTCTCCTGAAAGATACCCATGTTCTGGGCAGATTGAGAAAGTGGGAGTTAAGGTAAAATACGGAATCTTGTACTTTGAACAGACAGTACGGACAAAGGAGCCAATGGATTCTGGTTCGTCAATCTTTTGCCCAAGAAAAAAATGAAGGACTGTGCCTCCCGTATAGCGTGACTGAAGATCTTCCTGATGCTCCAGGGCGACAAATGGGTCAGTAGTAAAATTCACAGGAAGTTGGGTTGAGTTGGTATAGAAAGGAGCGGCTCCTTTTTTAACTGCCTCTTCGTTGGCAACAAGGATCTGGGGGTATTTTTTTTTATCGATTCGGGCCAATCGATAACTTGTGGCTTCGGCGGGAGTAGCTTCTAAGTTGTAGTTGTTTTGGGTTTCTTTTTGGAAAGAGAGTAAAATTTCTCTCATCAGATCAAGAACTTTTATGGCAAAAGCTTTTGCTTCAGGCTCAGCAATGCTTTTTCCAAGGAAATTAAGGCAAGCTTCGTTCATCCCCACAAGCCCTATGGTTGAAAAATGGTTGGCCCAGTAGGAGCCAAACCGTTGATAAATCCCTTTTAAGTAAAACTTGCTATAAGGATATAATCCCTTTTCCATCCATCCCTCAATAGCCTTTCTTTTGGCTTCAAGTGCCTTTTTTGCTAATTCCATAAGGTCTCGAAGTCTTGAAAAAAAATCAGATTCATTCTTAGAAAGATATCCAATCCGCGGTAGATTGATTGTGATCACACCGATAGATCCTGTTAAAGGATTGGAACCAAAAAGGCCTCCTCCTCTTCGTGCAAGTTGCGTTAAGTCTAGTCTTAATCGACAACACATGCTTCGGACTTCGTCGACTTTTAGTTCCGAATTGATGAAATTGGCGAAATAAGGAATGCCGTATTTTGCTGTCATTTTCCAAAGAGCCTGAGTGGCTTTAGAGTCCCAGGGAAATTCAGAGCTAATATTGTATGTGGGTATAGGAAAGGTAAAAACCCTTCCTCGGGCATCTCCTTCCAAAAACATTTCACAAAATACCCGATTGAAAAAATCCATCTCTTCTTGAAATTCTCCATAGGTTTCTCTTCTGGTTTTCCCACCTATCCGAACAGGCTCGTTTTGCAAAAACTGAGGAGGACGCAAGTCTATCGTCAAATTGGTAAAAGGCGCTTGAAATCCTACACGTGTGGGGACATTTAAGTTGAATAAAAATTGTTGGAGTTGTTGTCTAAGATCTTTTTCTTTAAGATTATCATAACGAATATAAGGAGAAAGAAGCGTATCGAAATTCGATAAAGCCTGTGCGCCCGCAGCTTCTCCTTGTAAGGTATAAAAAAAATTGATAATCTGGTTCAAGGCTGAGCTCAAATGGAGTGGAGGACCACTTTCCAGTTTAGCTTCAGCCCCCATGAATCCTTTTTCAAGAAGGTCTACAAGATCCCAACCCATACAATATACGCCAAGGACTTGAAGGTTATGAATATGAATATCCCCTTGCTCAAAGGCTTCTTTGACATCATGAGGATAAATTTTATGTAACCAATAGCTTTTGGAAATTTTTGAAGAAATATAAAAGTTGAGTCCTTGTAGGGAATAAGTCATGTTGCTGTTTTCCTTAACCTCCCAGTCCTCTTGGGAAAGATATTTATCTACAAGATTTATTTCTTCACATGAGAAGGGGCTTGGCTGCTGTTTCATTACCTTTTTAATGTGTCTAGAGGAGAAGATATTCCAAAAACATCGTTTTAAGATTTTTTAAAACTAAGCTCTCACAGAGCTTCCTGCATAATTTCCTTTAAGATATTTTCAACTTCCTCTGCTATTTTGTATAATTGAGGAGCTTGAAACATTTCGATCAAAAGGCGGGGAGAAAGGCTAGCTACTATTCTTTTGTCTTTTTTTTCGTAAATGGCTATTCTACAAGGAAGTGCAGTTGAAACTTCAGGGTTTTTCTCCAGGACTATCCTTGCAAACTTTGGTGAGCAAATTTCTAAGATAAGACATTTGTAGGATATAGGAAAGCCCTTTGTTTCTAAGGTTTTAGAGATATCATGGACTGTCAACAGTCCAAAATTTTTGGCTTTGGATTTTTCTTCCAATGCCTCTTTTAATGCTTCAATGCTTTTAGTACTTTCGTATTCAATCAACATAATGGATATATTAAAACTTAATCCTTATTGGTTTTTTTTCAATATGCCCCTAAAAGAGAGAAGTGGTCTGTTATCAAATCGCTCTATAAATTATTTTTCTAAACTGATTTCAATGATTATTTTCAAGCAGTGGAGATAAATACTTGCATATTTTATAGTTTTTTTAGCAAATAGAAACTCAACCAATAAAGATCAACAGGAGAAGATTCATTGAGGATAGCCCAGGTTGCCTCTCTTTATGAACCTGTTCCTCCTCCACGGTACGGAGGTACAGAAAGGATAATCTCCTATTTGACAGAAGAACTTGTCAGCCAAGGACATGAAGTAAGCCTTTTTGCAAGCGGGGATTCAAAAACCTCAGCCCGTTTAATTTCTATAATTCCTAGAGCTCTTTGGGAAGATGTTGCTCCTTGTGCCAACCCCTCTATATATCATATCCTTTTACTTGAGGAAGTAATTAAGCATAAAGAACAATTTGATATTATTCATTTCCATACGGATTTTTTTCATTTTCCAATTTTTCGAAGGATGAATGTAGCTCATTTAACGACTCCTCATGGAAGAATGGATTTCCCGGAATATATCCGTTTTTTTTCTAATTTTAACGATATGCCTCTTTCTTCGATTTCCTATTCTCAGAAAAAGCCATTACCTCTTGCTCGTTGGATAGGAACAGTCCATCATGGTCTTCCCTTGTCTCTTTATCAATTAAACGAAAATCCATCTGATTATATTGTTTTTTTAGGGAGAATATCTCCGGAAAAAGGTGTAGATGATGCCTTGCAAATAGCAAGGAAGGCGGGAGTAAAGTTGAAAATCGCTGCGCGTGTAGGACTTGGAGATGATGCTTATTTTGAAAAACTATTACCTGAATTTAAAAAAGAAAATATAGAATATTTAGGCGAAATCACGGATAAGGAAAAGAATGAATTATTGGGGGGAGCTCTAGCCTTGGTATTTCCTGTTTGCTGGCCTGAACCATTTGGGTTGTCAATGATTGAAGCAATGGCTTGCGGCACTCCAGTAATTGCTTATCCATGTGGATCAATTCCAGAAGTAGTCGATCATGGTATTACAGGTTGGATTGTGAAAGATGTGGATGAGGCGGTTGGTGCTTTACGCCAGATTCACAAAATAGACAGAAAGAAATGTCGGCAGAGGTTCGAAATGAGATTTTCTGCTCGAAAAATGGCCGAATCGTATCTTACTTTATATCAAAAGCTGATTGCAGGGCACTCCCAGTAGAAGCTTCCAGCTGATATGCTTGCGGGTTATCGGCTACTCCAAAACTGGCTTTCTAGGCGAACCATTTTTTATAGAGTTTGAGGACTTTTCTTCCTCCCAATTATTACGCCTAGGATTTGTCCGATTTACGTTTAATTAACTCGGCTTCGATCAAGGTAGAGAATTCTTCTAAATTGGAGGGATTGGGAATTTTTTCTCCGTTGATGAAAAAATTTGGATTGCCATCCACTCCAACTCTAATAGCAGAAAGGCAGTCGGCAAGAATCCTCTTTCGAAGAGGGATCCCTTCTACTCCTTGGAGATCTTTTTTGAATTGTTCTTCGTTTAGTCCCAATTTTTTGGCATATTGGAGGAAGGCTTCAGTACAGGAGGACTTGAATGACCACTCTTTTTGATTGGTGAGGAGTAAATTAACCATTTCCCAGAATTTGCCTTGTCTACCTGCAGCTTCAGCGGCCATGGAAGCTGGAAAGGCTTCAGGATGGGAGATGGAAGGATTGTGACGGATGATCCAGGAGAGTTTATCTCCATATTTTCTTTTCAGTTCTTGGAGGATAGGATAATAGGCTGCACAAATTGGGCATTCAAAATCGATATATTCAATGATCACAACTGGGGCATTCCTATCTCCCTGTATCCAGTCAATAGATAGGGGTTTAAGCAGTTTTAATCTTCCTTCTGGAGGCAATGGAGGAAGAGGGGTAGGAGGAAGAGGTTCGGAATTTTTGGATGCCCTCAGAGTAAAACAAGAGAAAAAAAGGAGTGGTAAGAAAATAAAAAGAATCTTTATGTATGACTTCCTCATGGTAGCGACTAATGGATAGCTATGAATTATTTTTTGTAAAGGATTCAAATTTTATCTTTTTTAAAGATTTTTTAAATTACGATTTTCCTTTAAATTTAAAATGCGTATGACATTCCAAGAGTTTCTTGAACTTATAGAAAAAGAGGACACTCCCCCATCATCGCTTTCAGCGCCCCTTCAAGCTCTTTTTTACGAAAAAAAAGGCCAGTGGGCACGTGCGCACAACTTAATCCAACGGTATGAAGATACTGATTCCTGTTGGGTCCATGCTTTTCTTCATCGCAAAGAAGGGGATATAGCTAACAGCAAATATTGGTATGCAAAAGCAGGAAAAGCCATGGGAAAAGATTTTGACTCCGAATGGAAGGAAATTGTTTTATCTCTGATAGGAAAAGGGCTCTGAACCGGTCAGGGATATTTATTATTTATTAGAGAACAATTTGCAACGCTGGATTAGCTGGATTTATTGCTTGAATATAAGGCAGGGGAAGACCAGCAGAAAGAATTTTATTTTTAACAGTTGATTCAGCAAGATCCGTTCGATTGCAGTCCTCACTTAAGTGAGCTAAAAACAAATTTTGTGTGCCTTCTTTAACTAATTGAGCAGCTATTTCTGCTGTAGCCTCGTTGGAAAGATGCCCATGCCTGGAAATAATCCTTTGTTTGACCGACCACGGTCTTTTTGTGTCTGCTTGAAGGAGAGACAAATCATGATTAGATTCCAAGATCATAGTATGAACGCTTAGGATCTTTTCTCTCACCAATTTTGTAATGTAGCCTAGATCCGTGAGCAGGCCAATAGTTCCATTGGAATGGTGAAAAAGAAAACCCACAGGATCAGCAGCGTCATGGGGAACAGGAAAGCTTTCGATCTCTATTTCATCTAGAACAATCTTGCAGCCTGGCTCAAAGGGTTGCCAATCGACGGCTTTTTCTTTCAAGTCCATCATTTTCTTTAAGCTTTTCCAGGTTAGCTCGTTGCAATAAAGGGGAAAAGGAATTCTTTTCAAAAGCACTGGCAGCCCGATGACATGATCGGAATGTTCATGAGTAATGAAAATTCCATTTATGGATTCCAATGGAATATTTAAATTTGCAAGCTGAATAGCCAGATGCTTGAACCGAATGCCGGGGTCCAATAAAAATCGAAACTTTTCTGTTTCCAACAAATAAGCATTGCCTTTGCTTCCGCTAGCAAGGACTCTTATGCTAACCATTTTTTGACTATTTCATGTTAAAAATTTTTTCTCCAGAAAAAAAAAGAAAAAAAATTGGCCTGGAAAATGCTTCAAATTGATGTAGGATAAGCTGTGTCAACATCTATAGGTCTCTATCAATCTGTTAAGTTGCATCAGACATTGTCGCCACAGATGCAACATTCTTTGAGCATATTGCAGGCTCCTGCAGTAGAACTCTCTACTCTTATCCAACAGGAGTTGCTTGCCAATCCGATGCTTGAAATTTCAGAAGAAAAGCCTTTAGAAAATCCCGATGCATTGTCGATTGATCAGTGGATTCAGGAAGAGGAAAAGTGGTATGAATATCTAGGTTCGAATTTCGAAGGATTCCAACGATCGGTGGAGGATGAAAAAAGACGTCAGTTTTTTTTCGATTCACAGACCGCTTCAGAATCCATGACTACGCAATTATCGAAGCAGCTTGCTTTAGTTTGTACTGATAAAACCCTTTTAGAAGCAGCCAACCATATTATTGGCAATTTGGATGAAAAAGGTTATTTGAGAGCAGAATTAGAAGAAATAGCGACTGATTTAGGTATGCCATATAATCTAATTGAGGAAGCCTTATCTTTAGTCCAATCTTTGGATCCACCTGGTATAGCTGCTAGAAACCTCTCCGAATGTCTTTTATTGCAACTAAAAGCTCAAGGGAAAGAAAACTCCTTGGAGTTCCGTATTGTTAAAGAATGTTTGCCGCTTTTAGAAAGGAAAAAATTTAATGAAATTGCCAAACAGCTAAAAGTAAGTCTTAAACAAGTTCAAGAAGCGGTGGCTACGATCCGTTCCTTAGAACCTTTCCCTGGTTCAAAGTTTGGGAATGATGAAAAAGAGAAGATTATTCAGGTAGATCTTATTATAGTGAGGGAAGGAGAAAACTGGAAGGTATACTTCAATGAGGAATTGTTGCCTCGGTTACGATTGAATCATTATTATAAAAGCTTGTTGAGTGATAAAGACAAAGACCCCAGCTTGAGAAATTATTTGAAGGAAAAACTGCGTTCCGGTCTCTTCTTGATCAAATGTTTAAGGATGCGGGAAAATACTCTTTTAAGGGTAGCCGAAGCGATCGTGGAGAGTCAGCAGGAATTTTTTCACCATGGGCCTGGGTTTTTGAAGCCATTGACAATGAGTGAAGTTGCAAAAAAAACTGGTGTCCATGAAACAACAGTCAGTCGTGCGATTGCTAACAAATATGTTCAGACCCCTTATGGAATATTTGAGCTAAAATATTTCTTTAATTCTGGCTTTCAAAAGACAACTGGAGAATTTGTAGCAAATCAGACCATTAAAGAAGCGATCGAAAGACTTATTCGCAACGAAGATCCTCAGGCCCCGTTGTCTGATCAACAGATCGTTGAGGCTCTAGCAAAGATGGGAATAAAAATGGCTAGAAGGACTATCGCAAAATATAGGGCGCATTTGAAAATCTTGCCCAGTCATTTAAGACGAAAAAGCTAAAGAAAAAAGATGCTCTGTTTGTCATTCAAACGTAGAATTTCTACCTACAGCTTTGTAATTATTTTCTAATCAACCAGAAAATAAAACTTAGAATAATGCTAATAAGAATGGAAGTAGTGAGAGGAAAATAAAAAGTAAAATTGCCTTTTTCAATTTTAATATCTCCAGGCAATCTGCCTATCCATCCTTTTCCAAATCCAAGTCCAATGATTAAGCCTGTAACAATGAGAAAAATTCCAAGAAAAACAAGGATTTTCCCAATTTCTTGCATATTTAAAAATATTTATAACCTACCTTTTAGCAACTGCCTGCATCATACTCCTTTCGAATAACGGAAAGAAAACTGATAGGGATCTTTATCCTAAAAACTCATTAATAGCTTTTCGGGCATTTTCAAAAATAAGATTAAGATTAAGATCTTTTTTGTCTTTGCATCCCCCTTGAGCAATGGTGGCTGACCCTCCTCCTTTTCCTTCCAATGGGAGGAGAATCTTTGAAAGGACCGCTTTTGCTTGTATCTTTTGGGTTAAAGAGGGAGAAATGCCAACAAAAAAATTAATTTTCTCTTCCCATCGGCTAGAGAGCACAGCTATGCCTTCGACTCTTTTGTTTAGCTCATTCCAAAGGATTGGCAAAAAGGAAGGAGGTTTTATTCCACAATCATAGAATATAACTGGAACCGAGCCAAATTTTTCTGCCCTAGCCTGCAGCTCCATTACTCGACTTTTGGCTTCCAATCGAAAAGATTCTTCCTGTTTTTTTGCCTTTTCTTTTTCTCTTTCTCGAATGTCTTTTTCAAGTTCAGCAATTTCTTCGCTCCTTCTCTGGAAGAGCTCAATCAAGGATTGGAAATCCAAAGACTCTGTAAACTTTGGAAGCTTACGTAAAGAAGGATCTTTGCTGAAAAGCAGATTCCATTTCCTGTCTTGTTCTTGTGCCTGTGTCTTTAAAAATTTTAAAAGAGCTTTGCCGCATGCCGCTTCAATTCTCCTTATGCCTGCAGAAACTCCATACTCACTAAGTATTTTAAAGTAGCCTAATTCACTGGTCGATTTAGCGTGCGTTCCTCCGCATAGCTCTTTTGAATAATCGCCAATGGATACAATCCTTACCCTCTCTCCATATTTTTCACCGAAGAGCTGTAAAATGCTTGGGTTATTTTTAATTTTTTCATACTTTTCCTCTTCCCAGTAGACTGGATCATTAAGCTCAATTTTTTCATTAATAAGCTCTTCGATCGCTCTAATTTCTTCTTTGCTGAGAGGGCCAGGATGAGCAAAATCGAATCTTAACCTATCAGGTCCTACATAACTGCCCCTTTGGAGAGTTTCAGGTCCGAGGACTTTACGCAAAGCCCAATGGAGAAGATGAGTAGCTGTATGATGCGCGGCAATATTCTGTCGTCTTTCTTTGTCGACTTGAAGGAATACGCGACTTCCCGGTTTGAGATCATCAGTAAAGGCCAGTCTATGGAGATGAGCCCCACTAGCCGATTTAATGGTGTCAAGCACTTCAATTCTTTTCTGATTGACCAATACAAAGCCTTTGTCCCCTACCTGTCCTCCCATTTCTGCATAAAAGGGAGTGCGATCGAATATAGCACGATTAGCAGAAAGCAAGGCGACCACTTCGGCTTCTGCTTCCAACTCCTCATAGCCCACAAATTCAGAGGTTTTTGTCAAGCTGACAATGTCTTCTTCGTGTGCTACCATTGATCGGTGTCTTTGTTCTTCCATGTATTGTTCAAAACCTTTAGTGTCGACACTAAAGCCATGCTCTTTGGCTAGGAGTTGGGTTAAATCCAAGGGAAAACCATAGGTGTCATAAAGAACAAAAGCCTCTTTACCAAGGATTTCTTTTCTGTTTTCGGATAGCATCTTTTGCTTTATCTCCTCGAATACAGCCATGCCATGGGAGAGAGTTTTAGCAAAAAGTTCTTCTTCAGAACTAATAACTTCTTCAATTCGTCGTTGTTTGTCGATAAGCTCAGTATAGTGATGCCCCATGGTCTGGACAAGGGGATCGACCAGTTCAAAAAGAAAAGGAGGATTCAGTCCAAGAATAAGACCAAATCGAGTGGCTCTTCTTAAAAGCCGCCGCAGGACATGGCCTCTCCCCAAATTGCTCGGAAGGATGCCATCAGCAATAGCAAAGGCAATCGCACGAAGGTGATCGACGATAACCCGAAAAGCAATATCTTGCCGGATCGTTAAGTCCTGAACGGTATTCTCAGTTGGAATGGTGCCTTTATAGGAAATTTTTGATATGTCTTCTAGTTTTCGGATAAGAGGAATGAAAAGGTCTGTATTGTAGTTAGAAATGGGAGCATCAAACTTTTGAAAATAAGAGGTGCCTTTAAAAATGGCACAAACCCGTTCTAGTCCCATGCCTGTATCTACGTGCCTGGAGGGAAGCAAAGCAAAGGATCCATCTTCCTTAGCATCCAGCTGTATGAAGACCAAATTCCATATTTCAATACAGTAGGGACTGTTTTTATTGATTAATGTTCCTTCAGAGTTGCCTTCTGGCGTAAGATCAATATGAATTTCCGAACAGGGCCCACAGGGTCCTGTTTCTCCCATCATCCAAAAATTATCCTTTTTTGTCCCAAACTGGATATGCACAAGAGGGTTAAGCCCAGATTTTTGAAAAAGCCCAAACCAAATTCTAAAGGAGTCTTCATCAAATTCAGCAGGTTCTTCAGGGGCAGGTTTATAAACTGTTGCATAAATCCTTTCTTTTGGAATTTTCCATACTTCAGTCAAAAGCTCCCAGGCCCAATGGATGGCTTCGTTTTTAAAATAATCATTAAATGACCAATTCCCCAGCATTTCAAAAAAAGTGTGGTGGTAAGTATCATAACCAACTTCTTCTAAATCGTTATGCTTCCCCCCCGCACGGAGGCATTTTTGGCTGTTAGCCACTCGAGGAGGAACATAGGGACATTTTTGTTTGCCTAAAAAAATGGGAACGAAAGGATTCATCCCCGCATTAGTAAAAAGAAGATTAGGGGATTCTGGTACAAGACTGGCTGAAGGCAGGATTGTGTGTCCTCTTTCTTTAAAAAAATCAAGAAAACGTTGTCGAATTTCATTCGAATTCATCAACTTATTATGTTTCAAAAGTTAATCGTTAATTCAGTTCTAAAAATTCTTGCGGCACATCGAAATTGGCATACACATTTTGAACATCATCTTGATCCTCTAGAACTTCTAGAAGACGAAAAAGGGATTTGGCTATTTCTTTATCGCTTAGCAGAATTGAATTTTTGGGCAAATAAACTATTTGAGAGGACTTAACAACAATTCCCGCCTTTTCCAAGCACTTGAGCAGTTCATCTAATTTCTCAGGCAAAGTAATCAGTTCAATTTCACCATCTTTTTCTTGCACTTCTTCAGCCTCAGCTTCTACTGCTACTTCGAACACCTTGTCAAAATCGCACTTATCCTTTTCAATAAGAATTTTGCCCCTTCTTTGAAACAACCAACTAACGCTTCCAGCGGCACCCAGATTGCCTCCATGTTTAGAAAAAAGATTTCGAATTTCAGAGGTGGTTCTGTTTCGGTTATCTGTTGCTGCTTCCACAAGTATGGCTATACCTCCTGGGCCGTAGCCTTCGTAAAGCACCTCTTCATAGTGACTTCCCGATATTTCTCCTGTTCCTTTTTGGATGGCTCGAAGGATGTTTTCTTGAGGAACTCCTTCATCGCGAGCAGTGGCAATAGCCCGCCGCAGCCTCGAATTGAATGCTGGATCTCCTCCTCCAATTCGGGCTGCTATAGAAATTTCTCTGGAGAGCTTACTAAACAGCTTTCCTTTTCTTATATCAGATAAACCTTTCTGATGCTTGACCTTTGCCCAGTGACTATGTCCTGCCATAGTTGATCAATAGAGTTGTTTTTTAAACCACTTCTGTTATCATTTTTTGATAATTTAAATGTATTTAACCTATATATATTAACCTACAAGGATATTGGATGAAAGTTTTATAATCCTAATAGTTCGGCTTGCCAGGGGCAAAGCTTATCAGTTTCAATTAATCTTTTTCGAATCGTTTTAGGGTCCATGGCCATCTCGCTTAAAAGAGCTTTAGAAGCTATTAGACCAGGATCTAAACCAAGCGAAGAAGCAATCTTGTTGCGTTTGGTTTTTAGTTCTTCGAATCTTTTGGAGGATTCTTTATCCATGAAGGAAAAGGGTTTTGAGAGAAGCGGTTGGTTGTGAGGACCATTTTGTTTTCCTTTTTCAATCGCTTGCAATAGGCTATAACGGATATTTTTTTCTAGCTGTTTAACAGCAGGAATTTTTAAAACGGATTCCCCTTGAGAGGAGATAGAACTTATTTGAATGAGATCTTCGGTTCTTATGATTTTAAAAGGCGGAATGCCTTTTGATAGGGCTAGTTCTTGACGCCATCGCTGTATTTCAAGCAGAATAGATTGACCAAGAGGATCGAGTTTTTGAAATCCTTCGATTCTTTCCGGATCTTTATATGGTGGTTTAGAAAGAGATTTTTCAATCTTTCTTCGAATTCTTTCACAGCTTTGTTCCATCCATTCAGATCTTCCTAAACTTTTAAGAAGTTTTGATAAAATATCCTTAAGTTTTTCAAGATAAAGGACATCTTTGGCTGTGTAATGAACAAGGGATAAGGGTAATGGTCTTCTGGACCAATCGGCTTTTTGATGTTCTTTGGACAATTTAACTTGAAAAAAAAGGGAGACTAGATCAGCATAACCAACAGAATCAAATCCGCAAAGCTTAGCAGCGATATGGGTATCGAAGATTTTTTTTGGCTGAGGGCATCCGGCCCTTCTTAGCATCTTTAAATCATAATCCATTCCATGACAAATCCATTCGCAGCCACTAAGCATTCTCCAAAGAGAGGAGAGATCGCCTTTTAAGCAATCGATAACGGCAAGATAGCCCTCTTGACATAAGGAAATAACACAAAGTTTTTCTGGATAATGATGGAGACTATCCCCCTCAATATCAATGGCGATTGGTTTTAAAGAATCTAATATGGATAAGTATTCTTGGAGCGAATTGTTATCATCAATCCATCGTAGTTTTCGATTCGTGGTTGAAAAAGAGAGTAAATCTAATTGCTTATTTTGTTCCATTATTATCTTATAAAATAAAGAGGCGCTATTTTAAGAAAAAGAAATTTCTTTTCTTTATAGAAAAGTATCTATAGATTTAGATCACTTATCAAGGAATAAAACGACTTGTTGAATCGGGTTGAATCTTTTTTTGGCTTTGAACAATAATAAAACAAATAGGGAAGAGACGAAAAATAAAGATGAAAAGTTTTATACCGAGAGTTGAAAAGACATTTTCTAGTATGGAGTTGTCTCTTGAAGAAATCAAACGCTATGGTCGTCATCTGATCATGCCAGAGGTAACTCTAGAAGGTCAAAAAAAACTTAAAGCAGCAAAAGTGTTAGCTGTGGGGACAGGGGGACTAGGTTCTCCTCTGCTTCTCTATCTGGCTTCCGCTGGGATTGGAACTTTAGGTATTGTGGATTTTGATGTTGTCGATCATTCGAATCTGCATAGACAGATCATCCATAAAACAAAAAATGTCGGAAAACCAAAAATAGAATCAGCTATCGAGACTATTTTAGAAATAAATCCAAATGTCAAAGTACAACCCTATGAGATGGCATTAAGATCGGAAAATGCCTTAGAGATAATTAAGGAATATGATTGTGTTGTCGATGGTACCGATAACTTTCCAACCCGTTACTTAGTGAACGATGCCTGTGTGCTTTTAGGCAAACCTAATGTATATGGTTCGATTTTCCGGTTTGAGGGACAATCTACTGTTTTCTGGGCAGAAAAGGGGCCATGTTATCGCTGCCTTTATCCAGAGCCTCCTGAGCCTGGAATGGTTCCAAGTTGTGCTGAAGGAGGAGTATTAGGAGTGCTGCCGGGAGTTATCGGGGTTTTGCAGGCTATTGAAACAGTCAAATTAATTTTGGGGATAGGCAAACCATTAATCGGTCGGTTACTTCATTTTGATGCTTTGCAAATGCGTTTTCGGGAATATGTCCTAAGAAAAGATCCTGATTGTCCATTATGTGGGAAGAACCCAACCATAAAAGAGTTGATAGATTATGAAGCTTTTTGTGGCTTAAACAATCAACAGCCTATTGATCTTAATAATGGCATACCTTCCATTTCCGTTGAGGAGCTGAAACGAGCATTGGACAATGGGGAGGATTTTATTTTGATTGATGTTCGAGAAGAGCATGAATATCAGATAGCAAAAATTCCCAGTGCTAAACTGATACCGTTGGGACAGTTGCATGCTAGGCTTCATGAATTAGATAGTTCTAGAAAAATCGTCGTTCATTGCAAATTGGGCGGAAGAAGCATGAAAGCTTGTCGTATGCTTTTAAACGCTGGCTTTAAGAACATTTGGAATGTTCATGGAGGCATCGATGCATGGAGCCAGTTGATTGACCCGACTGTTCCTCGCTATTAATAAGCGCTATTGAAATAAGAGTCATTTCCTATCTTAGAGCTCATCATAATATCCACTACCACTGCGGATGGAAGGTATCGGCATGGAGCCTTGCATGGAAGGGTAATGGCCTGAAATGGCTAGGGCAAAACTTTTTTCTTCTGAGTCATTTATAGGGACTTTCGATTGAGACTTTTAGGGATCCTCCATGGGTAAGTAGACTGTTGGCCTATTGAAATAGTTGTCGATGGTGTGAAGAACAGGGGAAAATAGAACTTCACTAACCGATAAGCTGATAAAGGGGATTGGCTTAAAAGCCTGAAGGAGAGAAGAGGCTCTATTGCCAAACTGTTGGCCTTTGATCGGTCGATTGGAGGGCAAAATAACTTTGGCTATCCCTAGGATAAAAAGGGCTAAAAGAATAAAAGTTTTTTTGAACTTTTAGTTGGTTCTAGTCTTCTTTTATAAATCTAGTCTTCTTTTATAAATAGAGGAATGCTTGCCTTTTTTAACTTTTATCTTTTGTGATTATTGATTGGCTCGTCATTCCTGATTATAATTGAAATAACAGATAAATGATCGAGAAAAAACATACTTTTATCCCTGCTGGGAAAATATTAAAAGGTGGGGACTTTTTCTGCGAAAAAGGGAGGGATAAAAAGTTCGTTTTTTTTCATCATGATTTTTGATTTGTTATTTAATGAATGCGAATACTATTTTTTTTCATAACCATTCAAATGAATGACGGAAGGGAGGTGGTTAATGGCGGTAGAGCAATTAACAAGTCCTGATGTAATAAAAGAAGAGTCGGTCGAAGAGAAGGTTAAGGAGGCCTTCGACCAACTTTGGGGAGTAATTGTTTGGAATGACCCAATTAATTTAATGAGTTATGTGGTTTATGTTTTTCAGCGAGTGCTTAAGATGAGCAAACAGGACGCGACACGTCATATGCTGGAGGTGCATAATAAAGGGAAAAGCATGGTAGCAAAAGAAACTAAAGAAAAAGCTGAGCTTTTGGTTCACCAATTACAAGGGTTTGGTTTGCAAGCAACAATGGAGAAAACGTGAAGATTAGGGAGGAAAATGAACAATTGGTTATTCTTTTGGAACCGACCGAAAGAGAATTGCTTTTAAGTTCTCTTTTTGAGCTCAGGAAACATTATCAGCAAGAAATTTCGCAACTTCCTGAACCGTTAAGAAAGTTTTGGCTGGGTGAGCTCAGCCGAGATCCACAGCTTCAGTCTGAATTGGATGATCTCAAGGAAGATTTATCTGCCGAAAGAATCGAGTTGCGATCGGAACGACTTCGATTGTTAGAAGAATGGCTCTCTAGGGAAAGCCCCTTACGCAATCCATCCAAAGGATTTTTGCGTATTGCTAAAAAGGATATAGATCAATTTTTATGCCTATTAAATGATCGCCGATTAACTCTAGCTATAATCCATGGAATAACTGAGGAACAAATGGACTGGGATCCATTTTTAATAAAATCCAAGCCCTTGCAGCAAGCAATTTGGGAAATTCATTTTTTAGCTTATCTTCAAGAAAATTGTATTTCTTATTTAATGGGTTAACGTTGGAATGGTTTTTGAAAATTATTTAGGAAGACAAGGCGAAAGATTCCAAATGGTTGTAGCATATTGTTTAATTGACCGGTCGCTAGAGAACCAACCAAGCGAAGCAGTGTTGATAATAGCTTTTGAAACCCATGTTTTTTGGTCTTTGTATTCTTGATCCACCTTCGATTGCGTTTCTTTGTAAGAGTGAAAATCAGCTAAAACAAAAAAAGGATCCCCTCCGTCAATTAGACTATGAACGATAGGATGAAGGACAGAAGGGGGTTCCTTGGGAGTAAATTCTCCACTTCCTAACCAATCCAATAGGTATTTAATTTCTGGATCTGTCTCATAGATTTTTCTTGAAGAATACCCGGCAGCAGCTAATTGAGCAATCTCTTCAGCTTTAAGACCAAAGATGAAAATATTTTCTTCTCCAACTGCTTCTCGAATTTCAATATTTGCCCCATCCAGAGTCCCAACTGTCAGAGCTCCATTTAAGGCAAGTTTCATATTTCCCGTTCCAGAAGCTTCTTTGCCTGCTGTCGAAATTTGTTCGGAAACATCAGCTGCAGGAATAATTTTACATGCTGACCAAATACCGTAGTTAGGAATGAAATAGACCCTAATTTTTTTATTCGCACGGGGGTCGTTGTTAATTTTATAGCTAACGGCATTGATCGCTTTGATGATGCACTTGGCAAGATCGTATCCTGGAGCAGCTTTTCCTGCGATAAGAAAAACTCGTGGATGGATATCCAGATTAGGATTATCTAGTATCCTACGGTAAAGAGAAAGAATTTGTAGCAAATTGAGATGTTGCCTTTTATATTCATGAATTCGTTTAATCTGAACATCAAAAATAGCATCGGGATCCAGAATAAAATTGTATCGGCTTTTCAGCAAGTTTGCCAACTCTATTTTATTGGCGTGCTTGACTAGTTTGTACTCTTCTTGAAACTCAGGATCCGAAACAAAGGTTTTAAGTGCTTTTAGTTTTTCTAAATCGGCAGGCCAATCCTCTCCTATAGCTTTAGTGATAAGGTTAGAAAGCCTAGGGTTGGAGGCTAATAACCAGAGTCGTGGGGTGATTCCATTGGTTACATTTCGGAATTTCTGTGGAAACAAAAGATAAAAAGGGTGGAAAAGACTTTTTTTAAGCAATTCACTGTGCAGGGAGGAGACCCCATTAATAGAATAACTGCCACAAATTGCAAGATTAGCCATTCGGACAAGCTTTGGATAGGTTTCTTCGATGATTGATATCTGACGTATAATTTTGTCTCTTTCTGGCATGTCTATGGGGACGCTATCCAAAAGATGTTTGTTGATTTCATAAATGATTAGAAGATGCCTAGGTAATACTCTCTCAAAGAGCGGAACAGACCATTTTTCCAGAGCTTCAGGCAATAAAGTATGGTTTGTATAAGCAAAGCTTTGAGATACCAGCTTCCAAGATTGATCCCATGGCAAGTTGTGTTCATCAAGAAAAATACGCATCAGCTCCGCAACGGCTATAGAAGGATGGGTATCATTAAGATGAATTACCACTTTTGAAGGAAAATCGTTGAAATTAGAATGCTCCTTCAAAAACCTTCGGACGATATCATGGAGAGAGCAGGAAACAAAAAAGTATTGTTGAATTAAACGCAACTCTCTACCAATTTCTGTTTTGTCATTGGGATAGAGAACCTTGGAGATAGACTCGCAAAAGTTTTTTTCTGCAACCGCTTCAAAATATCCACCACGGTTGAAAGCTTCAAGATCAAACTCAACAGTAGATTTCGATCTCCATAAGCGTAAGACATTGACAACAGGACTATTATAACCAGGGATGAGATAATCATACGGGACTCCTAAAATATCCTTTCCCCCCACCCACACAGGCTTTTGACCATTCCAATCAATATTCCCATAGAGTCTGATGACTTGAGACAATCGTGGTCGAATAATCTCCCAAGGAACTCCAAATCTAGTCCAATCATCGGGTCTTTCCACTTGATAGCCGTTGATGATTTCTTGATGAAAAAGGCCAAATTCATAGTGCAGACCATAACCAAAGGCCGGGTAACGCAAAGTCGATAAACTATCAAGAAAACAGGCGGCCAGCCTTCCTAACCCCCCATTGCCTAGCCCTATTTGAGGTTCTTCTTCAAAGATTTGATCTATATCTAATCCAAGTCCGATTAAAGCTTTCTTAGTTTGTTCAACAATTCCTAGGTTGATTAGATTTTGATGCAAAAGCCTGCCCAAAAAATACTCCAGTGATAAAAAATAAAGCCTTTTTACCTTCTCTATCTTCTGCGTTCTGTAAGTAGCAAGAAATCGGTCAACAATATGATCTTGACACATCATGGCTGTTGAAATCCACCAATCAAAAGGAGTTGCTGTGTCAGGAGATCGAGCCAGACTGAGCCTAAGATGAGTAAGGATCGCTTCTCGTATGCCTTCGGGAGTAGTATCCGTAGCAAATCTCCATTGCCCATTGTGAGATGTCATCGTAAAAAAAACATTTTCTGAGCTGTTGCTTTTAATTTTTAATAAAATAAATTAATAATTTTTTAAAATATTCAAAAGTTTTCTTTTTGGATTCTTTCCTTCATGGAAATTTTTTTTCTCATTTATATCAGATTGTAAATGTTTTTTCTATTGTTTAAAAAACAAGAAAAATAGACATAATATGAATGATAAATTTATTAAATAAAATAATCATGTATTTTTTATTTTGTTCTTTCTTTTTAGACATTGTTTTAAGAAGAATGATGAAATTTATTATTTATTGATATGGGTAAAATAGAAAACTTTTTCGAAAGAAAGCCTGAGCCACCTCCTATACCCGCCAATGAGTATCGTGGAAATGGCCATAAATCGGCAACTTCTGGGTTTATAAAAGAAGAAAAAAGGCCATTTCAAAAAAAGGAAACTAAAAAAATATTGTTTTTGGTTAGCGGATTTTGTCTTTTCATTCTGACAGTGTCTTTTTTTATTTATATTTTTACGAAGCCTTATCCCGGATCTACGACAAACGATGAGATAAACTCTTCTGAGATCGCCTATTCAAAATACCTTTTCTGGAATGAACAGATAAGTCGCTACATGCAGTCTAATATTACTCCTTTTCAACCTCTTAAGGAGTTTAATCGGCCAAATTTCTGGCAAATCTATCATGATTTGCCTAACAGCAAAGCTGTGAAAGCTGCATTGTTGAGGCATCTTCCGGCTGGTGTTGCACTGCTTAAAATAGATCCAGTCCAATTCGAAAGAACAAAAGATTACGTTCAGGTCATTTATACTGTCAAAGTTCTTCCATCCTATACAGAATGGATTGTACCAAGGGGCAAGGCCATGCTACCTGCCGCAAACGAAGATAAAATCCAAAAGAAATTAGTCCGCCTTGTTCTTTTTACCCATGATTTGCCCCCAGGGTTTATTTATTTTTTTGGAGAAAAGAAAATTTTAGCCAAAGCCCAAGAACCTTTTGAATTTTCCTGGACAGTTAAAAGAGCTGTCGTGCAAGGTGGGCTATGGCGCATTCTTGAGGTAGAACCGACTCCATTTGAAGGGCCGGAAAGCCTTTTGCAATCATTTCAAAAATCGATTGAAGTTGAAGAGCTTTATTCGGTGAAATCCGATCCGGTTTTGAATCAATTGATGCAAGAACAGGATCAGAGCTGGCAGGCTTTTTTTGCAAGAATTAATCAGATTCGTGATCAAGTGATCGATTATCGCAATCAGCTTATAAAGGATATTCCAGGTGTTCCTCAAATGGGTAAGCCCTTTGCTTCAGGTTCAGGTACTCCGACTACGACCCTTGAGGGTGCCGGAATTGGTCTTTTGGGAGGGGCACTCATTGGAGGATTGGCTGGTGGAGGTCTGGGGGCAGGCATTGGTGCGGGTTTGGGACTGTTAGGTGGAGGCCTGGGGGGGTATCTTTATAGTCATGAACGGAGAAAAAGCATCTATAGAAGAAAGCTTGCTGAACGAAGGGAAAAAATTAAAGAAGTAAATGAAAAGGTTGAAGCCTATCGAGATAAATTAGTAAAGGAATATGAAGAAGAGTTAAAAGAAAAAATTCAAGCAAGGCAGCCGCAATATCAAGGGATAACCAATAGCTCTCCAAAATTTTAGAAAGCTGCAAGCTAGACAGCTTCCACTCGCTTCATTTAGAAGGGCTCAAGCTGATTGATTGTACCAATCCATTCTTTTCTCTCCAAAAAGGAAAGCTTCCTAAGCACATAGGAAGAGCCGCAAAAGCCTTTGGCCTTTTTATCCCTAGCCTGAGGCGATGGAAAAACAAAAAAGCAGGTTGGTTGCCGGACATACCATGCAACCTTCAACACTCTGAGTGGGCGAAATTATCTCCAGAATGGTTTTCTGCTGCGGAAAGTATGAACCGTCGGATGAGTTGGCTAGGCCCTCCTCTTCAGCTACGACATAGAAAGGGGATTTGGTGTGGCAGAAGCAAGCTAGGAACACTCTATTGCTATAGGCCAGGCTGGATAAAACCAAGAACACGCTCCAGATGGTGATCATTTGCTGAGGCATTTTAGAATATTACGTGGCAGCTCCAGGGAATCGGGCTCTGATTTCCCTGATCTTGAGCCTGTGGAGAAGTTGATTTTGGCGGGCCTGCAATCAGCTTTCGCATAACAGGAAATTAGCTTTACAGCTCTTTAGGCTGAGTTAAGGAAGCCTAAAGAAAACTCAAAACCTAAGGCTCACCTCGCTACCTATATGGTGGTCAATTTGAAAGCATCTACTCGCAGTTGGACGTTCCTCATGCATCCTTGAGAAGATGGTTCTGTTTTATTCTGGATAGCGAAGTGAAAATTATTTTCTTTTTTTATCACTTTTTATAGATTTAAACTAATCTCTTCCTCATTTTATTGCGCTCGTGGCGGAATTGGCAGACGCGCTAGATTCAGGTTCTAGTGGGTATCCCCCATGGGAGTTCAAATCTCCCCGAGCGCACTACTCATGATTTTTAAAATTATTCTATTCTACCGTGGAAAGTTTCTCCTCATGCTTAGGGAAAGAATGGACTGCCAATCTTTTCAGCTTTGATCTCTAAATTGCTTCATTTCTTTTTCTCTATTTGCAGGCTATAGATGCAATATGCTCTGAAGAGCTCTGGCTTAAGACAGCAAAGGAAAAAAATCTTTTAAATGAGTGTTATTGATTTTATTGGTAGTATCTATCGATCTGACCATTTCTTTTTCTATGCTAATCTCTGATCTGATAAATGAAAAAAGAAAAGTTTAAAAAAGCAAGTAGGTGCGCTTTCATTTCTTAGAATGTCTTTTATTGTTTCAAACAGCGTTATTTTTGGAGCAAAGCTCACTAGAAAAGAAAAAAGATGGACAATGAAAAATCAATTCTTTGTCAAACAGCTCAATGCTGAAGAATTTTTTGTTGCCCAAGACGGCTCTTTATTGAATGAACTATTTCATCCGGACAAAATAGGCTTAAGGCTACCTTTCTCTATTGCCTACGGGAAATTAGAGCCGAGGGGATCAACAAAGCCTCATAGCCTCAGCCAACCAGAAATCTACCTTTTTATAAGTGGAGAAGGGATTTTTAAGACAAACAATCAGAGGAGTTATCCAGTAAAAGCTTTAAGTCTTGTTTATGTTCCTCCTGGCTATATTCAATGGATAGAAAATACATCAGAGAGTCCTCTTTGTTTTTTTTGTATTGTTAGTCCCCCATGGAAAGCGGAGTGGGAAAAAGAAGAAAGTGTGTGAAATCGTTTTTTTGTCTTGAAAAAAAATAAAATCCATACTATGGCTTTCCTTCCTCTTCCATTTTATTGTTTTTCATCTTTGTTTGGTCTTAAAAATTTCGGAGATTCATAAATATAGCCGGTGGATTCGTATCGATTGATAATGAGAAATACAAGGAAAGACAAAAAGCTTATCGAAAAAAGGAATTGGAGAGCTATTTTCTTTGAGCTCTTCCTTGGGAAGGTACGCCTTGGAGAAAGGAAAAAAGAAGCTTTTCTGAAAGAAAAAGAAGCAAGCATATTTGAAAGGCTCAAGAAAGCAAGTCAGGTATCTCTTTCAGATCTCTATACTGAATTAAAGACCCGTCCAGAAGGCCTCACCGAGAAGGAAGTTGAAGAACGACTGGAAAAATACGGCTATAACGAGATCAAACAAGAAGAAATACCTAGCTGGTTCATTATGCTTCTGCAAAGTTATTTTAATCCTTTTGCTCTTCTTTTGACTTTTCTTGCTTTGGTTGCAGGATCAGTGGGAGAAAAAGAAAGCGTCCTTATCATGATGATTATGGTCGTGGTGAGCGTAGTATTACGATTTAGTCAAGAGTTTCAGTCAAGCAGAGCTGCCGAAAGACTCAAAGCCATGGTAAGGACAACTGCATCGGTAAAGAGGATATGGGATAAGGAACAAGATCAAGAGGCATCGATAGTCTCTAACCATGAGTCAAGCCAAGTAAGAGAGGTGCCCATTAGCCAGATTGTTCCAGGGGATATTCTCCAATTGTCTGCTGGAGATATGATCCCTGCTGATGTTCGACTTATTTTTACAAGAGATCTTTTTGTTAGCCAGGGAGTTCTCACAGGCGAATCCATGCCTGTAGAAAAGTATGACACGGTTTATCCTGCTTCCCTCAATGAACAAAAAAGAACGGATCCCTTTTCTCTACCTAACATTGCCTATCTGGGTACAAATGTCATTAGCGGAACGGCGACTGCCGTAGTCTTAGCCACAGGTGAAAATACCTATTTTGGCGCTTTTTCGAAGAGTCTCAGGGGTTATAGGACAATGACCAGTTTTGATGTCGGGGTAAACCGTATCAGCTGGTTACTGCTTCAGGTCATTGGAACATTAATACCGGTGATTTTTCTCATTAATGGCTTTACCAAAGGCAGTTGGATGGATGCCTTCCTTTTTTCTCTGGCAGTTGGCGTTGGGCTTACGCCAACAATGCTCCCGGTGATCGTTAGCGGTTGTCTGGCTAGAGGGGCCCTTTTACTTTCAAAAAATAAGGTCGTCACGAAAAGACTCAATGCGATTCAGAATATAGGAGCAATGGATATCCTTTGTACGGATAAAACAGGAACTTTAACCCATAACAAGATTATTTTGGAAAAATATCTTGATCCGGAAGGGAACGAGAACGAAGAGGTTTTGAAATATGCCTATATCAATAGTTATTATCAAAGCGGTTTACGCAATCTTCTTGACCAGGCTGTTCTGGATAAAAAGGAAGAAGGTAAAAAGTTCATTTTTCACTACACAAAAGTTGATGAGATCCCTTTTGATTTTACAAGGCGCCGAATGTCCGTAGTGGCAAGGGAAATTACCACAGGAAAAGATCTTTTGATAACGAAGGGAGCCGTTGAGGAAATGATTGCTATCTGTGGCAGCCTATTAAAGGATGGAAAAGTAATAGAATTAACTCCAGACGTTAAGAAGAAAGCTCTGGCTCTTCGGGATGATTTAAATAGTGATGGGTTAAGAGTTCTTGCGGTTGCTTTTAGGGAATTGCCTCTTGAAATGAATAGACCTGTTTCAGTGAACGATGAACAGGGGATGACCCTTTGTGGCTTTATTGCTTTTCTGGATCCTCCAAAGCATGATGCTGAAGATGCTGTGCGGGCACTGAAGAACTATGGAGTGGAAGTTAAAATTATTACTGGAGACAATGAATTAGTTACACGAAGAATTTGCGATTGGATTGGATTGGAAGTCAGAGGAGTCATGCGTGGCTCGGAAATAGAAAACTTAACCGATGATGAATTGATTACAGCAGCTGAAAAAGCAAATATTTTTGTCAAAATGTCTCCTCTACAGAAAGCACGAGTGATTCGAGCCTTGAGGACTGGGGGACATATTGTTGGATTTTTAGGGGATGGGATCAATGATGCTCAAGCTTTGAGAGAAGCAGATGTGGGAATATCTGTGGATACGGCCGTTGATATTGCTAAGGAGTCGGCTGAAATCATTCTTTTGGAAAAAAGCCTGATCGTTTTAGAACAAGCCGTTATTGAAGGCAGGGTAATGTTTGGCAATATGGTGAAGTACATAAAAATGGCTGTGAGTTCTAATTTCGGTAATGTATTGAGCATCCTGGGCTCAGGAATTTTACTCCCTTTTTTACCCATGAGCCCCCTTCAAATCTTAATTCTTAATTTGATTTATGATCTTTCACAAACATTGATTCCTTGGGATAGAATGGATGAGGACTTTATTGCCAAGCCTAGGAAATGGGAGGCTGAAGGCATTCTGAGGTTTATGTTCATCATTGGACCGATTAGTTCGGTTTTTGATTATGTAACCTATGGAGTCATGTGGTTTGTTTTTGGAGCAAATTCAATCGAAACTCAAAGTCTGTTTCATACCGGTTGGTTTGTTGAATCTTTACTTTCACAAAGCTTGATCGTGCATATGATAAGAACGAGGAAAATTCCTTTTATCCAAAGTATTGCCACAAAACCGCTGGTTTTGGCTACTGCTGTTGTCATTGTCATTGGTCATCTTATACCATATAGTTTTTTTGGAGAAGCAGCGGGACTTGTTCCATTACCATTTAGTTATTATCTATGGCTTTGGGGTATATTACTTACCTACTGCATTACTGTACAGACAGTCAAAAATTGGTATATAAAGAGATTTCATGGAGAATGGCTCTGATTTCCCCTATTGCCTATCTCTGCAACAAAGTACGTGGACTAAAAGCGCATTATGTTTTAAAAACTAAGCAATAGAGAAGGCTTGCTGCTGATTGTGTTAAAATAGCATTGAAATGATGCCATAAAATCAGTTAAGCTGTTTTTTCCTTTGTGTGGACGGCAATGAATTTGATTAGTTTAGCGAAAAAAGTTTTTGATCTAGAAATGGACGCGTTACGCACTGTTCAAAAACAGCTTGACTCTTCTTTTGAACAAACCATTGAGGTTTTGGAAAGAACAATTTTAGCTAACAGAAAAATTGTCATTACTGGAGTTGGAAAATCAGGCCATATTGGTAAAAAAATAGCAGCAACCTTAACAAGCACTGGGGCCCCAAGCGTGGTTCTTGATGCCGTTAATGCTTTTCATGGTGACTTGGGAATGGTTAATAAGGGAGATGCTGTTATTGCCTTGAGTTATAGTGGAGAAACGGAAGAAATTCTTAGGCTTATTCCTCATTTAAAAAGAATTGCAACCTCTTTGGTTTCAATTACTGGCAATGAAAATTCGACATTAGCGAAAAATTCTGATCTCATTTTGAATGTTCGGGTCAGTAGGGAAGCTTGCCCTTTGAACTTAGCTCCTACCTCGAGTACCACAGCGATGCTCGTTCTAGGGGATGCCATAGCTATGGTGTTACTTGAAAAACGAGGATTTAAAAAAGAGGATTTTGCCCGCTTTCATCCCGGAGGAACACTGGGGAGAAATTTACTCCTAAAGGTAGGCGATATAATGCGTCCTTTGCCTCAAATTGTAGTTCTCGAAGCGGAGGCAAAAGTAAAAGAGGCTCTGAAGCTGTGGAATATAAAAAGGGCGGGAGCTGTGGTGGTGGTCAATTCGGAGGGAAAAGTTATTGGGATCTTTACCCATGGGGATTTCGTAAGGCATTATGAGCTTAATCCCAAAATTGGCGAAGTATCCTTAGGAAATGTAATGACCAAAAATCCAGTGACGGTACGAGTTGATAAACTTGCAGTTGAAGTTCTTAATGTTTTTGAGCACAATAAAATAGAAGATTTAATTGTTGTGGATGAAGCGTACAAAGTGGTAGGTTTAATAGATTCTCAGGATTTAGCTATCCATCGATTGTTATAAGGAGATTGGTTATGTTTGTCAATGCGAGTGACATAGGGAAAGGTCAAGCGATACGGCATAACGGGGCTATTTGTCTTGTTTTAGATACACTACATAGAACTCCAGGTAATTTAAGAGCTTTTGTACAGATGACTTTAAGAAATTTGAAAACAGGGAAGTCTTTTGTCGAAAGATTTGGCTCTCAAGACAAAGTAGAGTTGCTCTCTTTAGTCCGAAGGCGTTGTGAGTATAGTTATAGAGAAGGCAATAGTTTTGTTTTTATGGATCCAGAAACTTATGAGACCTTTTCTGTGCCGGAGGAGATGGTAGGAAAAGCCAAGGATTTTTTAAAGGAGAATCAACCTGTGGATCTTCTGTTTGCTGATGATACGCTAGCTGCTATAGAACTGCCTCAAAGTGTGGTGTTGAAAGTCGTGGAAGCACCAGAAGGGCTTAAGGGTGATTCTGCAACTAATGTGATGAAACCAGCTATCCTTGAAACAGGGTTGTGTATTCAGGTCCCGCTTTTTATTAAAGAAGGAGAATTGGTCAAAGTAAGCACAACCGATGGAAAGTATTTGAGCCGGGCATGAAAAATATTTTCCGGCTATTTTTTACCATCCATCGCCGTAATGCCCCTGCCTTCAGGCATGGGGATATAAGGCGATAAATTATAGCTATGTGTAGTATAATTATGTATGAACAGAAAAGAACAATTGAAATCCAATAAA